>CANPVY010000204.1 GCA_947581845.1 uncultured bacterium
GGTGACTTTGTCCAACGGGATCGTCGCTTCGTTCTTCAGCGCGGTGTTCGTGGTTCGGAGCTTCATGCTCGTCTGGTTGGAGACTCGGCCGCCGAGCGCCGAGCTGAGCATATAGGATGCGGGGGAGGGCAGCGATGCGGCTGTTTGCCAGCGCGGACTACAAGTTCTTGCAGATGCGGCAGACCGCGTACGTCGTCTCGGTCGCGCTGATCGCTATCGGTCTGGTCTCCATCGCTCTTCACCGCGGCCTGAACTACGGCGTGGACTTCACCGGCGGGACCCTGTTCCAGGTGCGCTTCAACCAGACGACTGCCGCGGCCGATGTGCGGAGCGCGCTTGGCGACGCTGGGTTCACGAACCTGCAGGTGCAGGATTTCGGCCGTGAGGGTGAGTTTCTCATCCGGCTGGCCGAGTTCACCGAGGGTGGCGACCGTGAGCTCGCCACTCGGGTCGACGACACGCTGAGCGAGCGATTCGGCCAGAACTCGTATACAGTCGTGCGCACGGAGGCGGTCGGCCCGAAGGTCGGCGGCGAGTTGAGACAGCGCGCCGTGTTCGCCGTGTTGATCTCCTTCCTGCTGACGCTCCTCTACCTGGGCTTTCGCTTCGAGTGGAGGTTCGGGCTGGCGGCGATCATCGCCACGGTACATGATGTGCTGATCGCCTTCGGTGTCATCTCGCTCTTCAACATCGAAATATCGCTGCCGACGGTCGCCGCCATTCTGACCATCATCGGGTACTCGCTGAACGACACGATCATCATCTTCGATAGGATTCGCGAGAACCTGAAGAAGCTCAGGCGGCTTCCTTACATCGACATCCTGAACCGATCCATCAACGAGACGTTGCCGCGTACGGTAATGACAAGCGGCACGACACTCGCAGTTCTGTTGGCGCTGGCGTTCTTCGGTGGGGCGGTCATCCGCGAGTTCACCATCGTGCTGATCGTCGGCGTGCTCGTCGGGACCTACTCCTCGATCTTCGTCGCCTCTCCCGCCTTGCTCGAGGTGGAGCGGCGCTCAGGTGGTATGCGCGGCAAGAGGGATCGCCGGAGGGTCGCGGCGAGCACGCGGTGACGCGTGAGAAGCTTCGATTCACACGCACATCTGACCGATGTGAGCTTCGCTGGCGAGCTGGACGACGTCTTGGCGCGGGCGGCGGACGCGGGTGTTGCCGGGATCGTGACCATCGCCAGCAACCTGGAGGACGCTGTGGCCGGCGCGGAGCTGGCCCGCACCAGCTCAAGGCCACGGGTCTGCTCGACCGCCGGTATCCATCCCCACGAGGCTGACCGCTGCACCTCCGATGCCCTTGTCGAGCTGGAGCGACATGCGCGCTCGGACGTCGTGGTTGCGGTGGGCGAGACGGGACTCGACTTCCACTACGAGAACGCGCCGCGTGATCAGCAGATCGCAGCCTTTCGATCGCAGATCGAGCTGGCGGAGCGACTCGGCCTACCCGTCGTCGTCCACGCACGCGATGCCGACGAAGAGCTCGCCGCCATCGTGCGCGAGTACGCAGGTCGTGTCGTTGGGGTGCTGCACTGCTTCACGGGAGGGGAGATGCTGCTGCGAGCGGGCCTCGAGGCGGGCTGGTACGTCTCGTTCTCGGGAATCGTGACTTTCACCAAATACCGTGGCGCCGACCACGTCCAGGCGGTACCAGGAGACCGCTTGCTGGTGGAGACGGATAGCCCCTACCTTGCGCCAGTGCCGCTGCGCGGTCACCGAAACGAGCCGTCTTACCTGCAGCACGTAATTCGTCGCGTCGCGGAGCTGCGCGGGGAAGCTGCAGTGGCAGTCGCCAATCTGACCTTCGAGAACGCGTGCCGCTTCTATGGTCGAGGGAGCTGAACATGCCTATGCGCGGGATACTCGGACTGTTTGCCAAGTCGCCCTTCGGGTTGATGGTGAAACACACTGGCCTGGTGCGGGAGACGGTCCAGCTCGTCCGTCCTCTGTTTGATGCGTTGCTGGCCGGGGACCGTGAACGGTTGGAGCAGATCTACGAACAGATCTGTCAGAAAGAGCATGAGGCAGACGTGACCAAGAATCAAGTGCGCGACCACCTTCCGAAGTCGGTGTTGCTGCCGGTAAACCGCGGAGACATTCTCACGTACGTCAAGGAACAGGATGGCATCGCGGATGCGGTCGAGGACGTCGCCGTGATTCTGATGATGCGTGATCCCAAGAGGATACCTGCGGTAGACGCGAAGCTGATGGAGTTGGTCGACCAGGTGAGTGGGGCCGCTGAGCTTCTCTTTCAAGCAGCGGGCGAGCTGACGAACCTCGTGGCCGCGTCCTTCTCTGGGCCCGAGGTGAACAAGGTGCTCAGCTTGGTCGCCGAGGTGCACGGGGCAGAGGCGAAGTCAGATAGGCTGCAGGCCGAATTCAGCAAGCTGGTGTTCGAGCACGAAGGGGAAATCGATCCGATCAGCATGTTCCAGTGGATGCGCATCGTCGAGGTGCTCGGCGATGTCGCCGACCACGCCGAGAACACCGGCGACGTGCTTCGCCTGATGGTGGCGAGGGCCTGAGGCGGGGCTCACAGTTGAGAACGGGATCCCCGGATAACGCGTTGCAGCGGGCAAACCGGGACAGCGGCTGATGGCCCACTGGGTCATTCTCGGCGCCGTTCTGGCCGCCGGCCTCTACATGGCCTGGAACATCGGCGCCAACGATGTGGCCAACGCGATGGGCACGTCCGTTGGGTCCGGTGCCGTGACCCTGAGGCAGGCCGTTGTCATCGCCGCGATCTTCGAGTTCAGCGGGGCCGTGCTGGTCGGCTCGCACGTGACCCAGACGATCCGCAGCGGCATCCTCGACACGTCAGTCTACAGCACGACGGGCCAATTCGGCGCGGACGGCCCGTTGCTCCTCATGCTGGGCATGGTCGCTGCGCTGATCGCTGCCGGTCTCTGGCTCCAGCTTGCTACGACCTTCGGGCTCCCCGTCTCGACGACCCACTCGATTGTCGGTGCCGTGGTCGGATTCGGAGTCGTCGCTGCCGGTTTCTCCAAGATCAATTGGCTGATGGTGTTGCGCATCGCGGGCGGCTGGGTGATCTCTCCGCTTGCAGGCGGTTTGGTGGCGTTCCTCATGTTTGTGTACCTGCGGCGGACGATACTGCGGCAGGCCAATCCAGCCGAGCGGGTGCGCGAGCAATCACCTTACTTGGTGGGACTCGTCACAGTCATTCTGGTTCTGAGCTTCGTGTACAAGGGGCTCAAGAACGTGCTTCATGATCCGCCTTGGTGGATGGTGCTGGGCATCGCCGTACTGCTGGCGGTGGTAGCGGGGAGTGGAGCGCGAGTTGCCGTGGTGCGAACCGTTCGGGTAGCCGCCAATCCTTACCAGTACGTTGAGCGGATCTTCGGGTGGCTGCAGGTGCTGACGGCCAGCTATGTGGCGTTTGCCCACGGGACTAACGACGTGGCCAACGCCATTGGGCCGGTGGCGGCGGCAGTTCACATCGCCCAGACGGGTGAGGTGGCTGGGAGGGTAGCGGTCCCGACCTATGTGCTGATGGCAGGTGGACTCGGGATCGTGCTTGGGTTGGCCACGTGGGGCTACAAGGTGATTGAAACGGTGGGTCGGGCAATCACTGAGATGGCGCCGTCGCGTGGCTTCAGTGCGGAATTCGGCGCCGCTAGTACAGTCCTGGTCTTCTCGCTTCTGGGCATCCCGGTGTCCACGACCCACACGCTGGTGGGGGCGGTGATCGGCGTCGGCCTTGCTCACGGCCTTGGGGCCCTCAACCTCAGGGTGGTGCGGAACATTATCAATTCCTGGATCATCACGGTCCCAACATCAGCCGTGCTCGCCACCGTCGTCTTCCTGATCTTGCGCCTCCTATTCCTGTGAGCGACGCTCCGCTGCAGGTCGACGAGCTCGCTTGATGCGGGCCGGTGGGCCCGATAGGTTCGGTGCATGCAGCGTCGCATTCACATCCTGCCCGACCACGTCGCCAACCAGATTGCGGCCGGTGAGGTGGTGGAGCGGCCGGCCTCGGCGGTCAAGGAGCTGGTCGAGAACTCGCTGGACGCGCTGGCCAGCCGGATCGAGATCGAGATCCGCAACGGCGGCAAGACGGAGCTGCGCGTCGCCGATGATGGCTGCGGCATGGGTCGCGACGACGCACTGCTCGCCATCGACCGGCATGCCACGTCGAAGATCCGTGACGAGAAGGACCTGCGCGCGATCCGGAGCCTCGGGTTCCGCGGTGAGGCTCTGCCGTCCATCGCGGCTGTCTCGCGCTTCGAGCTGGAGACAGCTCCGGCGCAGGGCGGTGAGGCGACGCGCATCAAGATCGTAGGAGGCCGCGTGGTGGCGGTGGAGGAGATCGCTCGGCGGCCTGGAACGACGGTGACTGTGCGCTCGCTCTTCTTCAACGTGCCGGCTCGGGCCAAGTTCCTACGCTCCGCCGCGGCCGAGGCGCGGGCCATCTCGGAGGTGACGACCGCGCTTTCTCTTGCCCACTTGAGCAGCGGTTTTCGGCTGCGCTCCAACAATCGCGAGCTGCTCGATCTGCCGCGTACCAGCGATCTGGCGGCCCGTATCGCCGGGATTTGGGGCGAGGAGCTGGCATCGCAGCTCCTGCCCATCGATCACCTGTCGGATGGCTTGCGCGTTGCCGGCCTGATCCAGCGGCCAGCCGACGTCCGGGCCGGGAGCCGCAGGGTCTACCTGTTCGTGAACGGTCGCCCTTTCAGCGATCGCTTCATCGTTCGCGCCGCCGAGGAGGCGTTCCGGACGACGTTGCCTAGTGGCTATCGGCCAGCGCTGTTCCTGTACCTCGAGCTTCCTGCCGAGGAGGTGGATGTGAACGTGCACCCGGCGAAGGCCGAAGTGCGCTTCCGTAACAAGATGAAGGTGGAGGCGACAGTGACGGCGGCAGTACGCTCGGGGCTAGAAGGGATCGAGAGCACGGCGAGCCTGGGCGTGCCGGCTGCCGGTACGGTGCAGCTCATGCCCCGAGGGGTTCCGCCTGGCCCGGCGCAACGTGCCGGAGCGGGGCCCGTGGGTGCCCAGATGGCGCTGTTCGTGCCAGGCGTGATGGCGCCGTCCGAGCCCGGCGCCGAGCCCGGGGAAGAGCCCGGCTGGTGGACGGGGCGGGCGGGCGCGATGTGGCAGCTCCACGACTCCTACATCCTGGCCGAGACAGGCAGCGGGCTCATCATCGTGGACCAGCACTCGGCACACGAGCGGGTGCTGTTCGAGCAGTTGATGCGAGATTTTCGGGACGGGGTATCGCTCTCCCAGCGGTTGCTGTTCCCCATCACGCTCAGGCTCGGGCCCAGCGAGATGCAGGCCGTCGAGGAGCTGGCTCGCATCCTGAGCCAGGTGGGCTACGAGCTGGAGACCTTTGGCAGCAACACCGTGATCATCCACGCCGTCCCCAACCCGCACCCGCACTTCGACGCCGAGCGCTGCTTCCGGGAGATGATCGCCGAGCTCGCCCACGGTTCGCCGCTCGTCGATTCGGCGCGCAATCAGCATGAGCGTGTCGCCAAGTCGTTCGCCTGCAAGGCGGCGATCAAGGCCGGACAACACCTTTCCGAGCTCGAGATGACGGAACTGTTCGACCGGCTGTTCGCCGCAGAGCTGCCAGGTCACGATGTGCACGGCCGGCCCACTATCCTGCGCCTCTCCCTCGAGGAGCTTGCACGGCGGTTCGGCCGCAGCTGAGGGCCGCGAAGGCGCCGATGACCTCGCAAGCCACACCCGATGCCATCGTCATCACGGGTGCCACGGGCACGGGCAAAACAGGGCTCGCCGTCGAGGTCGCGGAGCGCACTGCCGGTGAGATCATCTGCGCTGACTCGAGGCAGGTCTATCGCCACATGGATATCGGTACGGCGAAGCCGTCGGCCGCGTTGCGCCAGCGCGTTCCGCATCACGGGGTCGATTGGCTGGACCCGGACGAGAGCTACAGTGCGGGCCGCTTCGCCCGGGACGCCTGGCGCTGGATCACGCAGGTTCGCGAACGTGACCGCACAGTGATCGTCGTCGGCGGGACCGGGTTCTTCATTCGCGCGCTGCTCGCGCCGCTGGGCCCCGAGCCCACCTACGAATCGGACCGGCGGCTGCGGCTGCGAGAGTACCTCTCCGGTCGCGCGCCGGCCGAGTTGAAGCGATGGCTGGGCCGCCTGGATCCCCGTCGCGCGGAGCAGCTGGCTGCCGAGGGCGGGCGGCAGCGGCTGGCGCGATCACTGGAGGTCGTGCTGCTGTCGGGACGGCCCCATTCCTGGTGGCTCGACCGGGCGCCGGAGACGCCGGCGCTGCGGGCGACGGTCTTCTGTCTCGAGCTGCCGCGGCATGAGCTCTACGAGAGGATCGGCCGCCGCTTCGACGAGATGATGGCGGCAGGCCTGCTCGGCGAGGTGCGGCAGCTGCTCGCTCGCTTCCCGGCGATGTCGCCTGGACTGAGGTCGGTGGGATACGCCGAGTTGATCGCGCACCTGCGCGGCGAGTGTACCCTGGCGCAGGCCGTCGAAGACGCGAAGCGCAGTACGCGCCGGTTCGCGCGCCGCCAGCTCACCTGGTTTCGGCATCAGCTGCCCGAGGATACGATCTGGCTCGCGGCGGATCGTCGACGCTCGGAGCTGGTCGATGAGATCGTGCGGGGTTGGGCGGAGCGGGCCGCACGGCCTGGCTCGGGAGCATCGTCATCTATAGGTTCCGGCGGCTGATATGAGGATTGGGATCTCCTGTTATCCGACCTACGGCGGAAGTGGCGCCGTTGCCACCGAGCTGGGCATGCGTCTCGCCCAGCGGGGGCACGAGGTCCATTTCGTGTCCTACGCGCATCCGTTTCGGCTGCCGCGCTTCTTGCGGAACACCTATTTCCACGAGATCGAGGTCTCGCGCTATCCGCTATTCGAGTACCCGCCCTACTCGCTGGCGGTAACGGTCGCCATGCACGAGGTGGCCACCCAGCGTCAGCTCGATCTGTTTCATGTCCACTACGCGGTGCCGCACGCGACCTCGGCCTGGCTGGCCAAGCAGATGCTGGCCGAGCCCAAGGCTCTGAAGATCGTCACCACGCTGCACGGCACCGACATCACGCTGGTGGGTCAGGATCCTTCGTACCGGTCGATCGTAAGGTTCTCGATCGAGCGTTCCGACGCCCTGACCGCTGTCTCCGAGTACCTGAAGCGGGAGACGTGTGCGAAATTCGGCGGTGTGGGCTGCGAGGTGCGGGTGATCCCGAATTTCATCGATACCGACGTCTTCAGTCCGAGGCGTGGCAACAATCTTCGCAAAGCGCTGGCCAACCCGGACGAGCGGATCCTCATGCACATGTCGAACTTCCGGCCGGTCAAGCGTGTGGTCGACGTGGTGCGGGTCGCAGCTCGCGTGATGGAGAGGTTGCCCGCGCGGCTGATCCTGGTGGGCGATGGGCCCGACCGGCCGCTGGCCGAGGAGCAGGCGCGTCATCTGGGCATCGGCGACCGCGTGCTGTTTCTGGGCAAACAGGAGTCGGTAGCCGAGCTATTGGCCTCTGCGGATCTGTTCCTGCTGCTCAGCGAGTCGGAGTCGTTCGGGCTGGGTGCGC
>CANPVY010000205.1 GCA_947581845.1 uncultured bacterium
TGTCGAGGAAGTACCGCCGTGAGGGGGCGGACTTCCTCGTGAACATCACCAACGACGCCTGGTTCGGACGCGAGCGGCCCTGGTGGAGCCGGACGAGCGCGCTCTACCAGCACCCGGCGCATCTCGTGATGCGAGCGATCGAGAACCGCATGGGCGTCGCGCGCGCTGCCAACACCGGCATCTCGCTGTTCGTCGATCCGCGCGGCCGCATCCGCGAACCCACGCCGCTGTTCGAGCCGGCTAGCCGCGTCAGCAGCGTCGAGACGACGGACGGCATGACCCTCTACACCCGCCTGGGCGACTGGCCCGGCTGGCTGTGCGCGCTGGGCGCGGCGTTCTTGCTGCTGTGGAGCTGGTGGCGGGAGCGGCGGCGGGCGGGCGAGCTGACGTAGGCGCCTGAAAGCAGCCGAACCTCAGCCTGTTGAGGCCTGGCGGCGCTTGCCCCAGGCCGGCGGGCTGCTACATTTTAGGCCGGGATGGCGGCCCCCACGGGGGCCGTTGCTTTTCTCGTTTGCGACCTCGATCCTAGGGTAGTCAGATGAAGGAAGGAATCCATCCGGAGTACAAGACCGCAGTGGTGACGTGCGCCTGTGGTAACACCTTTACCACCAGGTCCACGCTCGACTCCATCCACGTGGAGATCTGCTCACGCTGCCACCCCTTCTTCACGGGTCGCCAGAAGCTGGTGGACACGGCCGGCCGCGTCGAGCGGTTCCGGCGGAAGTACGGTAAGGCGGAGGCCGGGAAATCCCGCTCTAAGAAGGGCGCCGCCAGGCGCGCCGGGGCAGCGACGGAACCGCCCGCGCCGCCAACCGGCGGGGAGCAGCAGAGCGAATAGGCTTGGGGGCAGCTCGCTTTCCGAGCGGCGATTCCCATGACAAGTACTGAGCGGCTGAGAGAGAAGATCCGCGCCGCCACCGCGCGTTGGGCGGAGCTGGGCCGGCAACTGGCGAGCCCCGAGGTCATCGCGGATCCGGAGCGGCTGCGCGCGCTGGGCCGGGAGCACGCTGGGTTGGAGCGCATCGCCAAGCTCGGCCGCCAGCTGCTCGAGCTCGACGACCAGCTGGAACAGGCCCGCGAGCTCGTCGAGACCGGCGACGACGATGAGCTGCGCGATTTGGCCCGGGGCGAAGTCCACGAGTTGCAGGCGCGGATCGAAGAGCTCGAGGCCGAGGCCCAGGAGCTACTGGCTCCCCGGGATCCCCTGGATGACCGGGCGGCGGTGATCGAGATCCGCGCCGGGACGGGCGGTGACGAGGCCGGGCTGTTCGCCGCCGATCTCTTCCGCATGTACAGGCGCTATGCCGAGCAGCGCCATTGGAAGGTCGAGGTGCTCTCGACCAGTGAGGGCACGCTCGGGGGCGTCAAGGAAGTCGTCTTCGAGGTGCGCGGTCGGAATGCTTACGGCACGCTGCGCTACGAGTCCGGCGTGCACCGCGTTCAGCGGGTTCCGGAGACCGAGAGCCAGGGTCGCATCCACACCTCGGCCGCGACCGTGGCGGTTCTGCCTGAGGCCGAAGACGTCGACATAGAGATCGATCCTGAGGACCTCAAGATCGATGTCTTCCGATCCTCGGGCCCCGGCGGCCAGAGCGTGAACACCACGGACTCGGCCGTTCGCATCACGCACGTACCTACTGGTCTCGTGGTGACCTGCCAGGACGAGAAGTCGCAGCATAAGAACAAGACACGCGCCCTCGGCGTGCTGCGCAGCCGGTTGCTGGACATCAAGATCGCTGAGCAGGAGGCGGAGCGTGCGCAGGAACGCCGGCTGCAGGTCGGGACGGGCGACCGCTCGGCCAAGATCCGCACCTACAACTTCCCCCAAGGCCGGGTCACGGACCACCGCATCGGCCTGACCCTGCATCGACTGCCGGAGATACTCGACGGCGACCTCGATGAATTGCTGCGCGAACTGCGCCTGGCACGTCGGGAGGAACGTCTGAGCGCATGAGCGGCGCGAGACGGGAGCAGCATCCGGTTTTTGACTCCCGGGTTCCCGCGATCAACAAGATGTGGACAGTCGAGGAGGCGTTGGAGAGAGGGCGCTCCGCGCTGAGCGCTCGTGCAGGCACTGACGCACGCCGAGAAGCGGCCTTCCTGCTGGCCGGGGTGCTCGGTGTGGCGCCGGGCCAGCTCACGCTGCAGCGCGGCAGGCAGCTCGCCGAGCACGAGCGCGACGAATACCTGAACCGCCTGGCGCGTCGCGCCCGCGGTGAGCCTCTCCAATACATCGAGGGACGTGCCGCGTTCCGCGATCTCTTCCTGCGAGTCGACCGCTCCGTCCTCATACCGCGGCCCGAGACGGAGCAGCTGGTCGAAGCGGTCCTGGGATGGTGCCGCGGGAAGCACGGCCTGAGCGGCTTGGATCTGGGCACCGGCTCCGGCGCGATCGCCATTAGCCTCGCCCGCGAAGGGCCGTTCGAGCGCGTGGTCGGCGTTGACATATCCGCGCAGGCGCTGAATGTTGCCCGCTACAACGCGGAGCAGGCAGGGGTCGGCGCAGCGGTGGATCTGCGCCTGGGTTCGCTCTTCGCCGCGCTCAGCGCCGCAGAGCGATTCCAGGTCGTGGTCTCGAATCCGCCCTATGTCGCGAACGGTGAAGCCGAGTCGCTGCCGGAGGAGGTGCGCGACTGGGAGCCGGCCGTCGCGCTCTACGCCGGCCCGAGCGGATTCGAGGTGATCCGGCAGATCGTCGATGGCGCACCCCAGTACCTGGCGCCGGGCGGGCTGCTGGCGCTGGAGGTGGCTCCAGGTATTGCCGATGCGACGCTCGAGCGCCTGCGGGCGCAGGGTGCCTACAGCGAGCCACGACTGATTCGCGACCTGGCTGGCCAGCGTCGGATCGTCCTGGCCGAGCGCTAGCGGTCGTGTGGGTGACTTCAACCCGTTCGGAAGACGTCCATGAGGCGTGCGATTGAACGCCGCTTGGTCGCGGTCCTGCAGCCGATCATCGACTGGTTGGTGCGCAGGCGCGTTCACCCGAACGTGCTGAGCTCGATCGGCTTCTTGGTGACGATGAGCTCCGCGTTCGCGTTCCATTCGCACCACGTCAGGACCGCCGGGGCTTTGATACTGCTAGGCGGCGTGTTCGATGTCTTCGATGGACGCGTCGCGCGGGCGACGGGGCTGGCTTCCCAGTTCGGCGCGTTCTACGATTCAACGCTCGATCGCATGTCCGAGATCGCCGTCTACCTGGGGATACTCTCGCTCTACAACGACTACCGGCTCGTGCTCGGCGATGTGGGGATGATCTACGCCGTGCTGCTGGCCATGGCGGGGTCGTTGATGATCAGCTATACCCGGGCACGGGCGGAGGCTCTCGGCATCGACTGCAAAGTCGGGCTGATGCAGCGCGGCGAGCGGGTCGCAGCCATCGGTTTGGCGAGCTTGTTCTTCGGAGAGAGTTCGTCCGGCCTGGCGCTGCGCCTGGTGATCATCGTGCTGGCCGTGCTGACGAACCTGACAGCCATACAGCGGATCATCTGGGTATACCAGCTCACGCGGGTGCCCAAGGTCGGTGGCGCCGAACCTGGCGCTGGCCCGGACGAGCCGCGATCCCGCGGTGAACAGCTGGCTGCTGGAACACGAGAGGGGAAAGGTGAGCGATAAGCAGACGGAGCACCCGAAGATCGCACCGCCCAGTGGAAGGCTCGGCGTTATGTTGCCTGGCCTCGGCGCGGTGGCGACGACTTTCGTTGCGGGCGTGGAAGCGGTTCGGCGTGGCCTCGCGCAGCCGATCGGCTCGATCACGCAGATGGGGACGATCCGGCTGGGTAAGCGTACGGAGGCGCGCAGGCCGCTGATCAAAGATTTCGTGCGCCTGGCCAGCTTGAGCGATCTCGAGTTCGCTGCCTGGGATCCCATCCCCGATGACGGCCTGGAATCGGCGCGAGTGGCTGGAGTTCTCGGCGAGGCGCACCTGCGTGAGGTCGGGGACTTTCTCGCCACGATCAAGCCGCTGCCCGCGGTCTTCTCGCAGGACTACGTCAAGAAGCTGAAAGGCGAGAATGTCAAGCAAGGCGCGAACAAGCGCGAGCTTGCCGAGGCGCTGCGGGCGGATATTCGCCGCTTCAGGGAGGAGAGAGGCTGCGACCGGCTGGTGATGGTCTGGTGTGCCTCGACCGAGGTCTTCCTGAGCCCGGGGCCGGTTCATCAGTCGATCGAGGCCTTCGAGGAGGGACTCGAGAAGAGCGATCCCGGGATCAGTCCTTCGATGATCTACGCTTATGCAGCGATCCAGGAGCGTGTGCCCTTCGCCAACGGAGCGCCGAACCTGACGGTGGACATTCCAGCGCTGCGCGAGCTCGCCATCGCGAGGCGCGTGCCGATCGCCGGCAAGGACTTCAAGACGGGCCAGACCCTGATGAAGACCATTCTGGCGCCCGGCCTCAAGGCGCGCATGCTGGGTCTGCAGGGATGGTTCTCCACCAACATACTGGGTAACCGGGACGGTGAGGTCTTGGACGACCCCGAGAGCTTCAAGACGAAAGAGGAATCGAAGTTAGGCGTGCTGCACCATATCCTACAGCCCGAGCTCTATCCGGTACTCTACGACAACTTCTATCACAAGGTCAGGATCAACTACTACCCGCCCCGCGGTGACAACAAAGAAGGTTGGGACAACATCGACATCATCGGGTGGCTCGGCTACCCGATGCAGATCAAGATCGACTTCCTCTGCCGGGACTCCATCCTTGCGGCACCCATCGTCTTGGACCTGGCGCTGTTCCTCGACCTGGCGCAGCGGGCGAACATGAGCGGCATACAGGAGTGGCTCTCCTTCTACTTCAAGAGCCCGATGACAGCGCCGGACCTCTACCCTGAGCACGATCTCTTCATCCAGCTCACCAAGTTGAAGAACACGCTCAGGTGGCTGATGGGTGAGGTGCCGATCACGCATCTGGGCGTTGAGTACTACGACGAGTACCTCCGGGAAGCCTAGGTCGTCGGGAGCGAAGCCGATCGGTCCCCTCTTCATCGCCTTTGAGGGTGTAGAGGGCGCCGGGAAGAGCACCCAGATCCGGCGCGTCGCCGCTGCGCTCAGGCAGCTCGACATCGAGCCGATCGTGACGCGCGAGCCGGGCGGCACGCGGGCAGGTGAGGCGATTCGCGCCGTGGCGCTCGACCGGGACCTGCGCCTGGAACCCGCGACCGAGCTGCTGCTCATGTTGGCCGCACGCTCGGTCTTCGTGCACGAGGTCCTCCGCCCGGCGCTCGAGGCCGGCCGGATCGTGCTGACCGATCGCTACGAGCTCTCCACCTTCGCCTACCAGGGCGGCGGGCGCCAGTTGCCGCTGGCCACAGTCAAGCAGCTCAACCAGCTGGCCACCGGCGGCTTGCGTCCCGACCTGTGTGTGCTGCTCGACGTGGACGTGGATCGCGGCCTGGCTCGCCGGGCCAGTGGCGCCAGGGATCGGATCGAGGGTGAGGATCTCGACTTCCATCGACGGGTGGCGCGGGCATATCGCGAATTGGCTCGCCAGGAGCCCAACGTTGCATTGATCGACGCTCGGGGAGAAATTGAACAGGTTTTTGCCGCGGTCTGGGAGGCCCTCTGCGCCCGCTTCCCGGAAACTTTCTCGCCGCGACAGGGTTAGTAGAGTAGCACACGAAAGTCAGCTTGTGCAGCTAGAATCGGAGGAGCCATGCAGTTGAAGAGATCCGTGTGGGTGCCGGCCGCCGTGGGGTTGCTGGCAGTGGTGAGCGGGGGTTGGTTGCTGCAGCAAGGGACGCAGGGCAACGTCTACATGAGGCAGCGGATACTCCAGGATGTGATCCGGACGGTATCCGATCGCTACGTTGAGGAGATTGACCCTGCCGATCTCTATGACCTGGCCGTGGAGGGGCTGCTCGAGCGGCTGGGCGACCCCCATTCGACGGTCTTGAAGCCAGAGGACTACTCGGATCTGCGGCTGCAGACGACGGGCGACTACGGCGGCCTGGGGATCCGCATCGACGAGAAGGACGGCTGGATCACCGTCGTGCAGACCCTGCCCAATACTCCGGCCGATCGCGCCGGCCTGCGCCCCGGTGACCGGCTGGTCGAGGTCGACGGCAGGTCGATGCGCGGCTGGACGTCCGACCACGCGGCGACGGTGCTGCGTGGCCCCAAAGGCTCGGTCGTCGATCTGAGGATCGCGCGCGTCGGCGTGGACAGGCCGATCCCTGTCCATATTGTCAGGGATGATATCCACGTCCAGTACGTGATCGGCTTCATGTACGAACCCGGCATCGGCTACATCCAACAGTCGCAGTTCAGCGCCAAGTCGGCGAATGACATCCTGCGGCGCGTGCAGTCGCTGTCGCACGAGGGGATGAGGGCGCTGATCCTGGACCTGCGAGACAATCCCGGCGGCTTGCTGGACGAGGGCGTCGCCGTCTCCGACCTCTTCCTGAAGAGCGGGGCTGAAGTCGTCGAGACGCGTTCTCGCATTGCGGACCAGAACGAGAGCTACTACGCGGAGCAGCGGCCGATCGATCCGGGCCTGCCGGTCATCGTGCTGGTCAACCGATACTCGGCCAGCGCCTCAGAGATCGTGGCGGGCGCGTTGCAGGATCACGACCGAGCGCTCGTGGTTGGGGAACCGACGTTCGGCAAGGGCTCGGTACAGACGCTGTACCCGTTGCCCGGCGGCAATTACCTGAAGCTCACGACGGCCAGATGGTACACACCGAGCGGTCGGTCCATCCACCGCGAGGCGACGGATCGCCACATCCTGGCCATGCGCGGGATTGCGCCAGTCGAAATCACTCAGGTGGCGGATACGGCCAACGCTGAGGTGTACTATACGGACTCCGGGCGCACCGTGTTCGGCGGTGGCGGCATCACACCCGACCTCAACGTCTCTTCGGACACGCTGACTAGGGTGGAACGGGAATTCCGCAACAGTCTGGGCGAGCAGCTGGCAGCGTACAGCGACGCGGTCTTCCGGTTTGCTGTGGAGTATGTCAACGACCGTCCGCGGCTGAGCGCCGATTTCGAGGTGACCGCGGCCATGCTCGACCAGCTCTATGCGTGGCTGAAGGCAAACGACATCGAGGTCGATCGCGAGCTGTTCGACGGCACGCGCCGCGTGATCGCGCGGGAGTTGGGCATCGACCTGGCCACCGTGGCATTCGATGAGGTGACCTCGCTGCGCCGGCGGCTGGTGCTCGATCGCCAGCTCGACACCGCGGTGGAGTTGCTCAGGGAAAGCCGCACGCAGGAGCAGCTGTTCTCACTGGCCGAGACCCGGCAGGCCGAGCTGAGGGCGGCGGCTCGGGAGGAATAGGGAGCCCACATGACGCTCGCCGGCTGGCTGGCCAGCGGGGCGGTCGGGCTGCTGGCCGGCGCTGTGTCTGGGCTCGTTGGCATTGGGGGAGGGGCCATCATGGTTCCCTTCCTCTATTTCTTTCTCGCCCACCGCGAGCTGTCCGGTGTTCCGGTGTCACCCGCCGACCAGGCGGTCATCGCGCACGCGAGCAGCCTCCTGGTCATCGTACCCATCAGCCTGCGGGGTGCCTGGCTGTACAACCGTGCTAGGCTCGTCGAGTGGCGAGCGGTCTGGCGGATGGGCCTGGCCAGCGTGATCATGGCCGTGTTCGGTGCCCGTGTCGCTGTCATCGTACCGGGTCAACTGCTCAAGGTCGTCTTCGGAATCTTCCTGCTAGTGGTGTCCGCACGACTGCTGATTGGGAAGCCCCGGGAAGAACGGTACTCCGCAGAGCAGGGTGCGGCCCTACCCACGCGACGCGCCCTCGCCGGGGGCGCGGCAGTCGGCTTCTTCTCAGCGCTGCTCGGTGTCGGCGGCGGACTCGTTGCCATCCCCGTGCTGATCTACGGACTCCACATCTCGTTGCGAAAGGTCTCCGCGACCTCACTTGCCGTCATCACCTTCACGGCTCTGACCGGCGTCATCGCGTACGCCATCAGCGGGTGGGCTGACCACACGAGTGGCACAGCGCTCGCCTATTTCCATCTGCCAGCGTGTCTGGCACTCGCTGTTGGAGCCCTGGTCGCTGTTCCCGTGGGCCCCTTCATTCAGCAGCGGATGCCGACTCACGCACTGCGTTGGCTCTTCGCCGCCGTCTTTCTGCTTCTCGGTCTCCGCATCGTTGGCGGCAATCTGTTGGGCCTCCTGGGCCGCTGATGGCGAGGACCGCCGCACCAGGATCAGCCGTCCCGTCACAGCCCGGTGTCCCGCCAGCGTTCATCATCGCGCTCGCCATCGTCGGCGTGTCGTGGGCAGCGATCCTGGTGCGCTGGTCGCACGTCTCGGCGTACGTGCTCGCCTTCTGGCGACTCAGCCTGTCGCTGCTTGTCATCGCGGCCGCGCTCACCGCGGGCCGCGACTGGTCGCGGTTGACACAGGTCAAGCGCGCTGACCTGGTCCTGCTCGGGCTGGCTGGCGCGCTGCTCGCCTTTCACTTCGTCAGCTGGTTCATCTCACTCGAGTACACCACGGTCGCCAGCTCGACGCTGTTGGTGAACCTGCATCCACTGTTCGCCGCCGGGCTCTCCGCGCTCTGGCTGCATGAGCGGCCGTCCGGCGGCGAGTGGGCCGGGATCGTCATCGCTACGCTGGGTGCGGTCGTCGTGGCGGGCGCGAGCCTGACCCTCGGCCTCGAGGCGCAGAAGGGGAACGGTCTCGCGCTGCTGGGTGGTGTCTTGATGGCAGGCTACTTCGTGATCGGCCGGCGCCAGCGTCGCACGCTGGGGATTTGGCCGTACGTCGCCTGGGTCTATGCGATCGCCGCGCTGATCCTCGTGCCGTTCATCGCCGCACGCGGCGAGTCTTTCCTCGGCTACCCGGCGCGCGAGTGGTGGATCTTCGCCGGGCTTGCCGCCGGGCCTATGCTTCTCGGCCATACGGGGTTCAATTGGGCGCTGCGCCACGTGCGCGCCT
>CANPVY010000206.1 GCA_947581845.1 uncultured bacterium
GCCTCCCTGAGGATGCGAAGGGCCGAGTAGACTTCGCGCTCGCTCTTGAGGCCTTTTACGCGATGCGCGAAGCGAACTGGCGGCACCGGGCCGCCGCACGCGCGAGCCGCTTCACGAAGAGCACGGTAGGTCGAGAGGACGACCTTGCGCGGCGGATACGAGCCGCGGATGAAGAACTCGTGCACGAAACGGTCGCGGTAGCTGTGCAGGAGGATGCACTCGGCGGGCTCACCATCGCGACCGGCACGGCCCGCCTCCTGATAGTACGCCTCCAGCGAGCTGGGCATCTGGAAGTGCACCACGCGGCGCACGTTCTCCTTGTCGATCCCCATTCCGAAGGCATTGGTCGCCACCACGACCGGTACGTCGCCGGACGTCCACGCCTCCTGCACCCAGGCGCGCTCCGCGCGGGGCAGCCCGGCGTGATAAGCCGCGGCGCTGACGCCAGCGCAGCGCAGTAGCTCAGTCACCGCCTCCACGGTCTTGCGCGTGGAAGCGTAGACAATGGCCGTCTCCTCACGGCCGCTGAGCTCCGCGACGAGCGCCCGGCTCTTCTCGGTCAACCGCTCCTCGCGCCGCACAGTGAACCGCAGGTTGGGGCGATCGAAGCCACGCACGAGCACACGCGCCGCCTGAAGCTCGAGCTCGGCCACGATATCGCGCCGGACCTCGGGCGTGGCCGTCGCGGTGAGCGCGACGAGCTGTGGCGAACCGATCAGCGGCCAGACCTCGCGCAGCCGCAGGTAGCTGGGCCGGAAATCGTGACCCCACTCGCAGACGCAGTGGGCCTCGTCGATGGCCACCAGGCTGATCTCCATCTCCTGCAGCGCGCGCCGGAAGAGGGGGCTGGCGAATCGCTCCGGCGCCACATAGAGCAGCTTCAGCTCGCGAGCCACCGCCCGGGCGAGGCGCTCCTCGATCTCGGCGCTCGACAATGTGCTGTTCACCAGCGCCGCCGCGATTCCGCGCCGCTCCAACGCGTTCACCTGGTCCAGCATGAGCGCGATGAGCGGCGAGACGACGAGGGTCAGACCCGGCAGCACGAGGGCTGGAATCTGGTAGCAAAGCGACTTGCCGCCGCCGGTCGGCATGACCACCAGCGTATCACGCCCCCGCAGTACCGAGAGGATCGCCTCGCGCTGGCCCGGGCGGAAGTCGTGGTAGCCGAAATGGCGCTGCAGCGCCGAGCGTGCCTGGGACCACACGCCCCAGCATGGCGGTATGGTATCAACTCAGGCTCAAAAAACGGCCTGGCACCTGCCCTAACGGGCCGGTGTAGTAGAAAACGGATCCTTGCCGACGGCGCCCGCCCGGCGGGTTTTTGCCTCGCCGAAAATCGCCCCTGCGACGCCGGGAATGCCGGTTCACAGGCGGCAGATGCCGTGATTGACAGTCCGTACAAACTCCCTAACATTCAGGGGCGTACGGCGATACTTGCCCTCCCCGCACAGGAGTCAGACCACTGAGCGCAGGTTCGAACGGCGCAGCGCTCATCGGGCAGTTTTACGCGGAGCGGAATCGGGAGTACCCGCTCCGGGTCCCAGTGATGTCGGTCGGTCGTGCCAACGCCAACACGCTGAGGATCCGTGACGACCGAGTCGCTGCCCACCACGTCCGCATCGAGCGGGAGAACTCTCGCTATGTCCTGGAGGTGACGGCGGCGAACTTCCGCACGACGCTGAATGGCGCGCAGCTTCAGATGGGCGAGCGCCGGCCGCTCAACGACGGGGACATGATCGGGCTGGCTGACCTCGAATTCAGGTTCATCAACGACCGCAGCGGCGTGCTCAGCCGCCTCTGGGTCGTCGCCGGCGTCCATCGCGGCAAGGCCTTCCGAATCGAGAACCCCGAGGTCCAGATCGGGCGTGCCACGGACAACGACGTCCAGTTTCCCGACCGATCGGTATCTCGACATCACTGCAAGATCCGCCGGCGCGGTGAGACCTGGTGGATCGAGGACCTGGGCAGCACCAACGGCACCCTCGTTGGTGGCACACCGCTGCGCGCGGCGCAGCAGCTGAACCACGGCGACGAGGTGGTGGCCGGGTTCTCCAGGTTCGTGTTTCAGGAGGGAGACCGTCCACTCGTGAACCTCAGACTGGAGCCTCTGCCGCCGTGCAACTAACCCGGCGTCTCTACGCGACCTTCGTCCCGCTCGCGGCCGCCCTCGCGCTCGTTGCGCTTGCCGCCGCTCACGCCGAGGGTCAGGCTGTCGCCAAGTCCAGCTACATGGCCGAGGGCTCGTTCCAGCTGCCCGCGAAGGGTCAGCCGGGCGCGCCGGACCGGCCCGCCGCCCTGTGCGTGGCACCTGATCGCAGCGTGCATATCGCCGACGAGCGCGGACTGGTGTTCGTGTTCGACTCGATGGGCGAGTATCGGCGAAGCTACGGCCAGCAGCTCGATCGGCCGGCGGCCATCGACATCGCGTCATCGGGCGAGATCTTCGTGCTCGACGCCGGCCGCAATCAGGTCTTCGTCTTCGGCCCGGGCGGCCAGCCATTGCGGAGCATCGGTAGCAAGGGAAGTCGCGGCGGCCAGCTCTCGGACCCGGTGGACATGGCACTGGGACCGGCCGGCAATGTCCACGTCCTCGACCGCGGGCGGCATGGCATCCAGATCTTCAGCTGGGACGGCCTGTTCGTGCGCGACATCAAGCTGGAAGATCCGATCGAAGACCCGATGTCGCTGGCCGTGGGCAACGACGGCTGGATCTATGTAGCCGATAAGCGGACGCCCACTTATATCTTCGCCTTTCCGCCGTTCACCGAGTTACCCTGGTGCGGGCCGACACCTCGCGGGATCGCCGGCCGGGTCCCCATGCGCGGCGCCGACTTCAACGAGCCGGTCGCCACGGAGGTGAACGATCTGGGCACCGTCGTCGTTCTCGACAAGGAGGTCGGGCGACTATTCCGACGCAACGCGTCCAGCGAGGCGGAGATCGGGCCGAACGATCTGCTCTACGGCGGTATCGGGACCGGGCGCGGATCGTTCCGCGAAGCCGTGGACATCGCCTTCGCGGCGGCCGACCAACTGCTCATCCTCGACGAGCAGCTGCGCAAGGTGGAGCGGATCCGCCTCACCACCGAGGAGAACCTGGCCCGGCGTCCCGATTTCAGGTTCCCGATCCGCGTGACCCGCGTCGCGCGTGGCCTGGCGGCGGCGCTGCTGACGATCGGCTACGGGCCCGAGGGCGCACCGGAGTTCCTGTTGGCGATCGAGAACCGCGCGGTCACACTGATGGGCGCCGCATCGGAGACCATCGAGACCGTCTACGGGGACAGCGTTCGCTCGTACCTGCCCGACCCGACGGTCTTGCAGCGCCAGTACTCGCAGAGCATCGGCAATGTCGCGGCCGCAGCCGTCACCGATACGAGCGTGATCGTCGTCGACTCGCGGCGTAATCGCTTCGCCATCTTCGACCGCAGCACCGCTCGCCTGCTGGGCACGTTCGGCGACAATTACCAGGACGACCGGCGGCTGCGAGACCCGCGCGCCCTGGCGCTGATGCCGGATGGCCGGATCGTCATCGGCGACAGAGGCAACGACCGGGTGAAGATCTTCAGCCCGGACCTGGCCAGCCTGGTGGCCAGCTACCCGGTCCTGAATCCGGGAGGCGTCGCGGTCGACCCGGACGGCCAGATCTACGTCTGGAACGAGGACGGTACCGTAGTGGGCCAGCTGGCCACCCAGGCGCAACGAGTCGAGCCGCTGGGCGAGGGACTGCTGGCGGGGCCGGTCGCCGACATGACCTTCGACCATGCCGGGAACCTCTTCGTACTCGACCGTGAATCGCATCGCATCACGATCATCCAGGCCGGTCTCGAGCAGGTGTTGATGCAGCTGGGCGCCGAGGGGGCGCTGGATCGTCCCAATCGCATCCGCCTAGACCGCGACGGCAACATCTACGTGGCCGACGAGGGCGCCGACCGCACCTTCGTCTTCCGCTGGGACGTGCACACGCCGCCGCTCGCCGGATTCGATCTGGAGTTCGAGGGTGCGGGGGCGGTCCTCCGCTGGGAGCCCGGTCCGCCCCGCTTCACCGCCGGCTACGAGGTCCAGGGCGCAGATGTCGCGGCGGGACCCTACCGGGTCATCGCGCGGACCGAGGCACCGCCTGTCCGACTCGAGGCGGGAAGCATCGAGTCGCCACCGCGCTATGTGCGTGTGGCGCCCGTGTTCATCACCGGCGTACGGGGCCAGGCCACAGAGCCGCTCCCACTGCTCTACTTCACGGCCCGGTCCGCGTACGAGCGGCAGGACTACGAGGCAGCTTTGCGGGAGGCCGAGGAAGCGATTCGGCTGATTGATGAAGGGGTCCTCGACGCCGGCCAACAGGCAAAGGGGAATATTCTGTTTCTCGGCTTCGCCAGCGCCTACATGCAGCGCGATTTCCGGCTCGCCGTCGAGTGGGCCCAAGAGGCGGCGCTGATCCCGATGCCACGGGAGCAGCTCATCGAGTTCCTCTTCATGGCGGCCGAGGTCTACCTGCAGTTGAACAACCCGCGGCAGGCGAGCCAGCAGATTCTGACTCTGGTCGGCCAGGGGCCGCGCCCCGAGTACTATTTGCGGCGCGACGTGATCGATCAGTCGTTCCGCATCTACCGCGGCGTGCGCGCCGCTGGCTTTCCTGAGGACGCGCTCGAGTTCGTTCGCCTGTATGCCCAGTCGATCCCGACGAGCGTACCGGATCTGATCGCGGCCTACCAGGACTCGATCACCGTCTTTTCGACGCGCGACCGGCTGGCTGACGGGATTCGCAACTGGAAGAACGCCGACTACGGCCAGGTCGTGAGTTTCTTCGAGCAGCTGTTGACGGAGGGCAACCTCAGCGCGGAGCAGACGGTGGTGGCTCGCCAGATCCTAGCCGCCGCCTACTATGCGTTCGGCAACCGGGTGAGAGCCGAGGACGCGTTTCGGGAGATCTTCAGCATCAGGCCCGATTTCAACCTCGACAGGGAGATACCGAGGCTGCAGAGACTGTACGGCCTGACGATATACAACCCGGAGACGCGGCGCTTTTTCGGAGCGCTACGATCTAGACCCTAACCCTGGAGCGGCTGATCCACTTTCGCGGAGGAGGCCACTCTGAAGAAGAAGGACATGTTTCTGGGCCGCCGTGTGGCGGTCTACCGAATCGACGAGTTCCTCGGCGAGGGCGGTTTCGCTTACGTCTACAAGGCGCGCGACACGAATCTCGACATCGATGTCGCGCTGAAAGTCCTAAAGCCGGCATTCGCCTACGACGAGGTGTTCGAGGAGAACTTCCGGCGCGAGGCGCACCGCGCGGCCAAGTTCCGGCACCCGAACGTCATCGCCATCCACTACGCCGGCAAGGACGACGACATCGTCTTCTTCTCTATGGACCTCCTGGAGACCGGCCTCAAGGACCTGTTGCGGCCGGGCCAGCCGCTCGAGGAGGCCGTCATCATCAAGGTCGGCATCGACGTCGCTTCAGCCCTGCAGTTCGCTCACACGCATGAGGGCGGTATCGTCCACCGGGACCTCAAGCCGGACAACATCCTCTTCGACCGGCACGGCAACGCTGTCGTCACCGACTTCGGAATCGCCGAGGCTGCGACCAACTACACGGCGGCTACGGGCACCACGGTGTACGTGGGCACGCCGAAGTACATGTCGCCGGAACAAGCGCGCGGCCAGCGCGTCGACCATCGCTCCGACATCTACTCGCTGGGCGTGACCCTGTATGAGATGGCCGTCGGTGAGGCGCCGTTCACGGGCCGCGACTGGTTCGAGCTCGGGCGCAAGCACATCGAGGAGCCGCCAGCACTGCCCTGTGAGAAGACCCCGGACCTCGATCCCGAACTCGAGCGCATCATCCTCAAGTGCTTGCAGAAGAACCCTACAGATCGGTACCAGAGCGCCGAGCACCTGCGTAGCGAGCTGAACCGGCTGGAGGGCGCCACCCAGCGCACCGTGATCCTCACCCTGCAGCCAACGCAGGAGAGGAAAGCGCCGACGCCGGTGCCGACGCCGGCACCGTCGGTCAAGGAGGCGGCCGAGGAGGAAGCGCGCCAGGTGCAGCGGCGGCCGGCCGACCTCTACGAGGCCACGACCCAGCCGCCGCCGAAGCGGCGCCGTCGCTGGGTGTGGCTGGCAGCCGCGGCGGTGCTTGTCGGGTTCCTGGGCGCGTACTCGTACGATCTGGGCGGCCTGCGCGCCTGGGCCGAGGAGAGGGTCCCTGCCCTGGCCAGTATCCCCTACATCGGGACCGGCAGCGTCTACGCCACCAGCTTCATGCACGCCAATGTGGAGGGTGGCGCCGACGTCGACGGGGAGTTCGACATCACGTTCAGCGGCCCTATCGACGAGAGAACGGCCACGTACAACAACGTGCAGCTGCTCGCGCCAGGCGAGCGGCGCGTCCCGGCCGAAGTCACGCTGTCCCCGGAGGGCACGCGCGTCACCGTGAAGCCGAATGCTCGGCTGGCCTACGCGACCGACTACGTCCTCCGCATCACACCTGATCTGCTCAGCACGCGAGGGATGCCTATACTGCAGAACCCGCGTGCCACGCAGCCCGGGGCCGAATTCAGCTTCACCACCGGCAACCCGCCGCCCGACACGGATCCGCCCTTCCTGGCGGAGAGCGTGCCGGCCAAGGACGCCCGCAACGTCGCCGCCAATCGGCCGATCAGGCTCACCTTCAACGAGGAGATGGATCCGACAACATTGAACGGGGAGAGCGTGCAGCTCTTCGACGCGCAGGGTAACGCGGTCGACATCTCCATCTACACGGCCGATGACCTGCAGACCGCCCAGATCCAGCCGGCACGGTCGCTACGCCGCGGTGCGAGCTATACATTGGTACTCACCGATAGCATCATGGACCGAGCGGGCAATCGACTGGTCGGCGACACGCTGGCCTTCGTCACAGCGGCACCGGCAGCGACGCCCGCGACGCCCGCGCCGCCGGCCGCTCTCAGCGTCAGGGTCCGACCAACGGACGCACAGCAGTATATAAAGGTTCTGCTCGACGATGAAGACGTGGGCTACGCGCCCAAGCTCAACTATCAGATCGAGTCGGGCAGGCGTCACAACCTGAAGTTGATGGCGAGCTTCACCGAATACTCCTCGTACTCATTGCAGGTCTTCGAGGACGAGTTTACCCCCAGGGCGGAACAGACCGTCGACCTGAATCCGCAGATCACAGCGTTCGGATTCCTCACGGTGACGTCCGAGCCGATCGCCGACGTCTTCATCGACGGCGAGATGGTCGGCACCACGCCGCTGGCCGGGTACACGCTGCACGCAGGCCCGCACAAACTCGAGCTGCACCCGAAGGGCGACGACGTGAACCGCTACAGCGTCCGCACGCAGGAGATCAACGTGCCGCAGTTCCAGCTTCTCAACCTCGGGAACCTGCGGCTCCCACCTGCAAGGTGAGCCAGCCGATCCGCGCCCATGGACCTCGAACTCGTCATCCGCGAGGGTAAGCAGCCCGGCCGCGTCTTCCGCATCGCGCCCGGCGACCGCAAGACCATCGGCCGCGCCCCTGACTGCGATATCCGCCTTCCAGATCAGGGCGTGTCGCGCCGCCACTGCACAATCGAGAGCGCGGGCGAGCAGATCGAGGTGATCGACCTGCAATCGGCGAACGGCAGCTATATCAACGGCGAGCTGGTAGAGCACGGCTGGCTCGGCCCCGGTAATCAGCTGGCGCTGGGGCCGGTCGTCTTCGAGTGCCGGCGCAAGCCGGCGCCCCGCCCAATCGAGGAGCACACCACGACGGTCGTGCGCAAAGTCGTGGACACCCAGTACCCGGGGATGCAGCCCATCGCCCTGGCACGCCCGGAGGACCTGGAAGATTTGCAGCGGGCGCAGCGCAACCTGGGCACCGCCTACCAGGTCTCCAAGATGCTCGCCGGCGCCGTGGACCTCGAGGGTGTGTTCGACGGCGTCATCGCATCGATCTTCGCGACGATCAACGCCGATCGCGCCGCGCTGCTCCTACAGAAGGAAGGCGAAGGATCACATGAGCTCGAGGTCGTTGCGGCGCGTTCGCGGAGAGGAAGCCGCGGACGCCGACGACGCCGCAAAAACGCCGCAGGTCGACCTGACCAGAAGGCCGCGGCGGCCGACGGTAAGCTCGTGGACGCGCGAGGTGATGAAGATGCCGCTGACGAGATCACCGTCAGCGTCGCTCAGGAGATCGTCAGCCGCACGGTCGTACACGACGTGCTTGACAATCACGTCTCCTCGCTCAGCCGCGACGCCACCGAGGATGAGCGTTACCGCGAAGGCCAAAGCATCATCGAGCAGAGGATCCGCTCGGTGATGTGCGCGCCCATCGCCACAGACGAGACGGTTCTCGGTGTCCTTTACGCGGACAGCCGCAGCCTGACCGGCGCCTTCAGCGAGAGCGACCTGGAGCTCCTGGCCCTCATCGGCAACCTGGCCGGTGTGACGATCCGGCGGGCCCGGTCCGAGGCGGAGCGGGCCCGGCTCCAGAAGGCGCTGGAGGAATTCAACCGGGATGCGATTCGGGCGATCGTCGCGATCATCGACGCCAGGGACGGCTACACGCACCGTCACTCGGAGCGCGTGGCGGCGTTTGCGGTCCGAATCGCGACCGAGCTGGGCAAGTCGGAGGCGGAAATCGAGGTGGTGCAGCTCTCAGGACAGCTTCATGACGTCGGGAAGATGGGTGTCCCGGAGGCAATCCTGAACCAGCCAAGGAAACTGACACCGGAAGAGTTCGCGGAGATCAAGAAGCACCCCATCCACGGCGTCAACATCCTGAGTCACATCAGGAACCCGCGCTTCGAGGCCATTCTGCCCGGCGTCAGACATCATCACGAGAAGTGGGACGGCTCCGGCTACCCGGATGGGCTGGCGGGCGCGAACATCCCGTTTCTGGGCCGGCTGCTGGCGGTCGCCGACGTGCTCGACGCCTTGAGCTCCGACCGCCCGTACCGGAGGGGCATGGGCTTCGACAAGACGGTCGAGATCATCCAGGAGGACGCCGGCAGCCACTTCGATCCGGAAGTCGCCGAGGCGGCCGCTGCGCTGCACGCGCGCGGCGAGCTGGAGGTCCCGGCCGAGTGGATCGAGCCGCCTGGCGGACCCGACCTCTCGACCACCCTGCCCTAGTCTCTCGAGATAGTCGTCATCTGGAGCGGAACCAGCGGGCGCCGGGAAGGTGCCGGGCCAGATTCCTCATCCTCTCGCCCAGCGTCTGCCCGGGCCGTGCGGGCAGCAGCAGCGCCACAGCGAGCAGCGCCAGGCCGACGTAGAAAAGCCAGCGCTGGCCCAGCCTGCTCGAGGCCAGCGCCAGCGGTGCGCCCACAAAGATCAGAGCGAGCTTGAGACGCAGATGAATCAGCGGTCCCCTTTCTTGCGGCGCGACTCGAGGAACTCGCGAACGCCCTCCCGGTAATCCTCGGTCATCCGGGCCAGCACGTTGATCTCGGCACCGGCGCGAATCGCTGCCTCGAAGGAATGCCGCTCGGTCTGGTAGAGCAGCCGCTTGGACAGCGCGAGCGCGCTAGGGCTGCGCGCCGCCAGCGCCTCGGCGAACTCCTGGGAGCGCGCCTCGAACTCGCTCGCGGGAAAGACGTGATGGACGAGCCCATAGGCTTCTGCGGTATTCGCATCGATGATCCGACCGGTCGCCACGAGATCGAAAGCGCGCTTCTCGCCCACCGCCCGGCGTAGCATCGTCATCACCATCGCCGGCAGGAAGCCGATCCTCACCTCCGGATAGCCGAGGCGCGCGTCGTCCGCCGCCAGCACGATGTCGCAAGCCGTCGCC
>CANPVY010000207.1 GCA_947581845.1 uncultured bacterium
CGACCGCAGTTGCGCACCGCCTCCTCGGCCGAGATCTGGTACGTCAGGAAGGGCATATCCACGATCAGCAGCGCACGCCGAAGCCCGCGGCGCACGGCCTGGGCGTGGTAGATCATCTGATCGAGAGTGACCGGAAGCGTCGAGTCCTCTCCCGCGAAGACCTGACCCAGCGAGTCGCCGACGAGCACACAATCGACACCCGCCTCCTCCACCAACCGCGCCATCAGGTAATCGTACGCCGTGAGCACGGCGATCCGCTCGCCGCGTTGCTTCATGGCGACGAACTCACGCGTCGTCATCGGTCGCGGAGACTTTGGCTGATCAGAAGACTCTTGCCGGGCCATCCTCGCTGGGCCGGCGGCGGGCTTCACCCGGCCGCTCCCCCACACGTTCGCGTCGCCCAAACCGGTTTGCTACACAGGCGCTGTATTTCGCAAGGAAGGCAAGCTAGGCCCAGAGAATCGGGGTGTCAAACGTCGGCGCGAGCCGTCACTTGAGCAGCACGAACTTGCCCCAGCTTCTCCGGCCGCCCACCCTGATCACGTAGCCATACACACCGCTGGCCGCCAACTGGCCGTTCGCGACTCGGCCACTCCAGCGGAATGGCACCACCGGCGAATCCGGCGTTAGCTCACGCCGCTCCGAGTGGATCAGCCGCCCCGTGATCGTGTAGATCTCCACCCGGGCTTCCAGCGCTCCGTTGCCGCGGCTCACCAAGAACGGTAGGCTGATGGACTCCGCGGCCGTCGGATCGAACGGATTCGGGTAGGCCGGCAGCAGCTCAAGGCCGCTTGAGCCCGCCGCAACTGGCGCGATGTCACCGCTCGCCACGGCGTACGCCCGCGCGCTGTCGAGCGCCACGGCCAGTGCGTCGCGAGACCGCCCGACGCCGATCAGGAACGCGATCTTCTCACGAACCCGCAACGGGCCTACGGCCACGAGCTGGGCCCAGTCGCTCACGTCGCTGCTCGATGACTGAAGGCCACCCAGTCGCAGGTACCTCGCCTTCGCACCCTCTGCGAAACCTTCGGGCTCGGCAAGCTCGCCCCCAGAGTACTCGCCGGCGAACGGTGTACCGAGAGGCACAGCGGCATGGGTCGTCGGCGCGCGCCCGGCGGTGGTCAGGCCAACCCAGGGGCCGCTCGAATCCGCCGCGGTCATCAGCGAGGCGCTGAGCCCGGGATCCCAGCTCACGCTGTCCCGCGCAGCGAGGTCCCAATCGAGCAGCAGGCCCGCCAGCGCCGGGTCTCCCTGCTCCGCGAAGCTGACCGAGTTCGTGACGACGAGGAAGGCGGCCGAATCAGCGATCGCCACCAGATCTACCCAAGCTTGCACCGACGCGCCCAGCGGGCGCAGCGCCAGCTCGTCTCCGTAAGCCAGGTCCGCTGCCGCCGCCTGCCCGCTCACGTCGTGCGGCTGCCAGTCCGTGTCAGAGCCGACCGGGTTCGACTTCAGCGCCTGCCGTCGACGGACGTCCACGTAGGCCGCGTCGGACACCCGATCGCCCCGACCGAACAGGAACGACCCTGCCGTCAGCCAATCGCGGCCCAGGAACTCGAAGCCCGGCGGCCCGGCGATCCGGCCCAGCCGACCCTGAGCGTCGAGTGAAACCCGGATCTCGCCGTCCGTCAGCACGAGCGATGTGGCGCTGGACCTGCGCAGCAGGATCGCCAGGTCGAGGATCGCGCCAGCTCCCTCCAGGCGGAGAGTCAAGCGACCGTCGCGCGCCAGGTCGGCGGGTAGATCGCCGAACACGACCACTCCACGGCCCCGAGGCGGGATCGCGGCGAGGGCGGTGCGAGCCAGCGCGGTCGTGGCCGAGCGCCGCCGCAGCTCGGCGCTTCCCCCGGGAAACGGCTGAGCACCCGCGTTGTGCAGGCGCAGAGTGAGCGTCGTGGCCAGCGAGTCCCAGGCCCAACCAGCCAGCATCAGACGCACACCGCCCAAGCCGCCGACCCTCTCCGCGGCGGCGCGCAGGTCTAATAGCCCGGCCCCACTGCGATTGTCGAGGCCAGGAGGCGGCAGATCCACCGCCGTGGAGAACAGGGCGTCCTTGCGCGCGTTGGCGCCCGCCGACGGGTTGAGCCCGCTCAACAGTGCCAGGCCGCCAGCCGCGTAGGGCGCGGCCCAAGAGGTAAACACCGCCGTGCTGCCCCGGAGCTCGGCGGTACGCGGGCCGAGTTTCCTCAGCAGCATGGTCACACCTGGCGCCACGATCTCCGGCTTCACCGCGCCTGGCGCACAGGGCGACGGACCGCCCAGGCTGTTCTCCGCGACGCGGATCGTATCGGCTCGCTGTTCCGCAGCTCCGACAGCGAAGGCGTTCAGCAACAGGTCGGCACGCTCCGCGGGTGACGCCACCGACTCGAAGCCGGTCGAGCGATTGCCCGCCGCGAACACCACGGGCACACCGGCGAGCTCGAGCGCATCGATGGCGCGATCGAAGACTCCGTCGCAGCCGCCCGGCTGAAAGCCCCAGGAGTTGTTCAGCACATCGGGAACGTCGGACACGGTCGCCGGGTCGCCGTCCGGGTCGAGCACCCACTGCATGGACTGCAGAAGTACGGAAAGCCGTGTGTAGGTTTCGGCGCCGAAATTCTCGAAAGCGTTCGCGGCCACCCACTCCGCCGCCGGCGCCACCCCGGTTACGACCTCCAGCTCGCCTTCCACGACCTGCACGCCGGACAGCGTGTCCAGCGTGTCCCCCGGCTCGAGGCTTCCCACCGCGACCGCCGCCACGATCGTCCCGTGGCCCACGAGCCCGGTCGCGTCGTCATCCACGGGCGTCGCGCTAAGCCCCCACGGGTCGAACCAGGCCTCCGCCGGCGACATGCTCAAGCCACGCCACTTGCGCCACAAGAGCGGATGCCCACCGTCCACGCCGCTGTCGATGATGGCGACCACGGTACCCTGCCCCAGCGCGCCTGCCGCCCATAGCTCGGGGGCGCCGATCACCTCCAGTCCCCAGGGGAGCCCGCCGTCAGGGTCCTGTGTCGCGACCGGCAGGCCAGGTGCCCAGCGCAAGGGCGCCGGCGCCTCCAAACCGCCGGCCAGATCGACCTGAACGAGACCGTCGTAGTAGAGTCGCCGCACCCGCGGATGGGCCGCCAGCGAGTCGATCTGCGCGCGGGTCAGCTCGGCGCTGAGCGCGCCGCTAATCCACAGCGTCACGCCGGCCTGCAGGTCAATCGCCAGATCGGCCGGGAGGCTGCCTCTCAGCTCCGCCAGCGAGGACGCGAGAAGACCGGCCAGGTTCGATGCGTGTTCTGCAGCCCGCAGATCTTGGTCGAGGGCGATCGGCTGCGGCGCCCGGAGCCGTTCGAACTCGATGAGCACGGGAACGCGCTCGGCGGGTCCCGCCCGGGAGAGCGCGTCCCTGAGCTCCGCCGCTACGGTTGTGGGCTGCTGGCCGCTAGCCGCCGGTGTTCCCGGCCACAGCGACACGCCCAGCAGGAGGGTCCCCGCAGCCACCAGAGCCCCTGCGCTTGCCCAGTTCAGAGATGTAGGTCTCACGTCAGAAGATGGCGGTCTCGTCTATCCTCTGTTCGCGCCCAGCTCGCCCGTTTGTCAGGCGACGAAATCAGAAATGCTGACGTTGTACTTGTCGGGATCGGTGGTCTTGACGATAGTCCGCGCCGGACGGCCCGTCGCGAGAGATTCCTCCGAGAGGTCTACCAGTGGCGGTTCGGGCAGCCTGCGACCGCTGGCATCGGACACGATCCTCACGAGGGGCCGGTGCAGCTCCTCCGGGTTCGGGCTCGGCGCCACGACCACAGCCAACTCTCCGGTGTCCAGGATGCAGAGCGTACCGACTGGGTAGATCCCCATCATGTTCACGAAAGCCTTGACGACGACGGAGTCGAAGCCACGAGCCGGGTTGTCCCGCATCTCCCGCAACACCTCATCCGGTGGGAACGGGATGTACTGGTAGCTGCGCTTGCTGGTCGCGGCGTCGAAGGCGTCCGCCACGGCTACGATGCGGGAGAAGAGCCCCAACCAGCGGTCCCGCACCACCTTGGGGTACCCGGTGAAATCGGTGCGCATGTGGTGCTCGTAGGCGGTGAGCATGGCCCGGTAAGGCGGCTCCTCAAAGCCGTGGAGATCGAACAGGAGGATCAAGCCAAATTCCGGATGCTGGCTCATCACCCTCCACTCTTCCTTGTCCAGACGGCCTTCCTTGTTGAGCACGCTCAGCGGCACACGCGACTTGCCCACGTCGTGGAACAGCGCCCCCAATCCCAGGTCAAACAGCTGCAGCTTGCTGAAGCCGAGCTTTTGCCCCAGCGCCACCGAGAGGATGCACACGTTGACCGAGTGGGTGAACGTGTACTCGTCGTAGTCGCGCAGAGTCGTCATCGCCAGCATCGAGGCCTCGTCATGCAGGACCTGGTCGACGATCCCGAGCACCACCCGCTTCACGCGCCGCCCGCTCCACGCCTTGCCGAGACGCACGCTCGTCATCACGTCCTTGACCACGGTGACGGAGCGGGCATACGTGCGGCGCGCGGCCTCCTTGGCCTCTTCACTCAGGCTCAACGCCTCGACCAGCGCCGCTGGCGGCCCCACACTGATATTCTCGACACCAGCCTGCTGCATACGCTGCCGGAACGCCTCCAATGCCCCCTCGCCTGCCGGCTCGGTGACCACGAGTG
>CANPVY010000208.1 GCA_947581845.1 uncultured bacterium
CCCAGCCAGTGGATACCGAGCACGAAGGTCGAGAGGATTATCGTCAATCCCAGTGCTGCTACGCTGCGGCGCAGGCGCAGTCGATACAAGAAGCTCGAGAGAATGATCACCACGGTCAGGGACACGTGAAAGCTCGGAAAACAGTTGTCCAAAGCACTCAGCGGTCGCACGAGCTCGATCAGCTGCGAGGACCAGCGATCCGAGAGCAGCATCGCGCCCGACCCCGAGTACGCCCAGCGCTCGGGTACAGGAAAGAGAATAAAGAAAGGCAGGCTGATCGCATAATCGATGAGGGCGGCGAAGGAGAAGACCCGGAACGCCGAGATATCTTCCCGTCGGGCAAGGGCGAAGCCGACCAGCACAAACAGCAGGGGCCAAACAAAGAAGTATGCACTCGAATAGCCGTACGTGGCGAGTGCGTTGGTCACGTCGTGGTAATCGAAATGATAGAACCCCTCGATCCAGTGTACGGCGTACGCCGCCTGGTGCCTGAACTCTGACACCACATCGAGATTCGCACTCACCCAGGTCTCCAGCGCCGTCTCCACCCAATTGACCAGAAGGGCCACGCCCAGTAGCGAGATCAAGCCCAACCTGCTGTCCAGCAAAGACACGCCTTCGTCGACCATCGGCACGGCAGCGCCGACAGCCTGCCCGGGAGTGAGTACCCGATCCTCCTCATGCACCCTCTCCGGGGTGCGCATCGGAACTGTCTCCTCGGTCTCCCACGCCGCCTCGGTCGGCGTTGTAGGCGTGATTTCCAGTCGCGCGCTGTCCGGTGGAGTCCACTTGAGTCGCATCGGCGTCGTACGCCTCAGCCCTTCCGCGGTGAGATCATACATCCAGGCCAGTACAAGACTGACCGGAAGGCCTATGACTGCGGCTACGACGACGACATGGAACGCCCAGGCTGGGAAGTCCAAGGCACGGAAGATGAGCCCCGCTACCAAGACCGCGCCGAGAGTGATGGCAGCGTAGAGGACAGCAGCCCGGTCCACCCGGCGACGCCGCAGCTCGGCGAAGAAGGATGGCGTGACCCAGTCGGGCAGAACAGCGACGGGTTGATCTGGCGGTGTGGTGACTGGAGTTGCCAACGCATTGACGAACTGCTCGCCAGTCGAGAAACGTTCGGCGGGCGCCTTGGCCAGACTCCTGGCGATCGCACTCTCAAGCGGTTCCGGCACCTCGGAACGGGCGCTTCGAAGCGAGGGCACCGGATCCATGAGGTGGCGCGCCATGATCACCTGGACGCTCGGACCCGTGAACGGCGGCTGCCCGGCCAACATCTCGTACAGCACGCAACCCAGGCTGTAGAGATCGCTGCGGCCATCGATCTGCGCGCCCGCCTCCAGCTGCTCCGGGCTCATATAGGTCGGCGTCCCGATCGCGATGCCGGTCTGCGTCAACCCTTCACCGCCCGCCTCTGTGAGGGCTCGCGCGATCCCGAAATCGGCGACGACCGCATAGCCCTGCGAGATTAGAATGTTCTCCGGCTTGATGTCTCGGTGGATGATCCCATGCGCGTGTGCGTAGCTCAGGGCATGTGCAACATTGCGGGCGATCTGAAGCGCATCCTCGAGCGGCAACCGTTTCTCGCGCTCGAGGAGCTCGCGCAGCGTCTGGCCCTCGACGTAGGGCATGACGCAGTACAGGAGGCCGCCGGCCTCGCCGGAATCGAAGATCGGCACGATATGGGGATGCTGCAGCCGAGCCGCGATCCTGACCTCACGCAGGAACCGCTGAGCTCCGAGCGCGGTGGACAACTCGGGGCGGAGCACCTTGAGCGCGACCCGGCGCTCATGCTTGAGGTCGCGAGCCAGATAGACCGTGGCCATCCCTCCCCGACCGATCTCGCGCTCGATGGCGTAGCGGTCCGAGAGGCTGGCCTTGAGCCGATCAATGGGGTCGGGCAGAGTGGGCGTCATGCCGTGTCGCTCGCCCCTTCAGCGATTGTACAGGCGTCGGGAGCTGGGGGATCGTCCCGCAGGTTCGCAATATGCGATCTGGACTACCAAGGTGCAACAGATGTGATGGTCGGTTTCCTTGCGACTTGCGGCTCGTGCAGGCTCTTGCACGTGCAGGCGCAACTGATCCTGACCGGCTCGAGCAGACGGGCGAGTCGCCGGCCGACTCGCCCGTCTCTTCTCTGCGCTCTACCGCGCCCCGCGGCGCGTGAACCTGATTGCGGTTACAGCTCAGGCGACCGTGATGTCTCTGTTCAAGTAGACATCCTGGATGGCGTGGAACAGCTCGACGCCCTCCTTCATGGGACGCTGGAAGGTCTTGCGACCCGAGATCAGCCCCATGCCGCCGCCGCGCTTGTTGATGACCGCCGTACGCACGGCCTCGGCCAGATCACCTTTGCCGGTGGAGGGGCCACCCGAATTGATGAGGCCAACCCGTCCCATGTAACAGTTGGCCACCTGCCAGCGGACGAGGTCCACCGGGTTATCGGTGACCAGCTTCTCGTAGACCAGCTTATGGGTCTTACCGAACTTGAGCGCGTTGTAGCCGTCGGCGTGGGTCGGCAACTTCTGCTTGACGATGTCCGCCTCGATCGTCACACCGAGATAGTTCGCCTGACCCGTGAGATCAGCCGCCGTATGATGATCCACTCCATCCTTCTTGAAGGCGGGATTCCGCAAGTAGCACCACAGGAACGCAGCCATGCCCATCTCGTGTGCAGCAGCGAACGCCTCCGAGATCTCGACCAGCTCGTCGTTGGAGTGCTCGGAGCCCCAGTAGATGGTGGCGCCCACCGCGGCCGCGCCCAGATCCCAAGCCTGCTCGACATTCGCGAACAATACCTGCTCGTATTTGTTGGGATAGGTGAGCAGCTCGTTGTGGTTGATCTTGACGAGGAACGGGATCTTATGCGCGTACTTGCGCGAGACAGCTCCCAACACACCCAGCGTCGAAGCCACGGCGTTGCAGCCGCCCTCGATGGCGAGCTCCACGATCATCTCCGGATCGAAGTAGGCCGGGTTCGGTGCAAAGGATGCGGCACCCGAGTGCTCGATCCCCTGATCAACAGGCAGGACCGACACGTAACCGGTCCCGGCCAGCCGTCCGGTATTGAAGATACGATGCAGGTTGACCAGTACCTGTGGCTTGCGGTCCGAGCCCGCGAGCACACGATCGACGAAGTCGGGGCCCGGAAGATGCAACATCTGCTTCGGGATCCCTTCACAAGTGTGATTCAGCAGGCTCTCTGCCTCCTCGGCCAGCAGATCCTCAACCTGCGCCAGGCTGCCGGCAATCTCCACGGCCATGATTCCTACCTCCCTCCTTGATCTCCTAACCGCTTGCAAAGCCGTCGCTTACGGCCCGCGACGCTGCAACCTCTGGGCTGCTGCCTCATCCACATACCAGAGCAGCTCTCCATTCTGCGGCCGGATGAGCTGGGCGGGATATCGGTGCGGCTCCGGGCTACCCTCCAGCACCTGCCGCAACGTCTCAGCCTTCTCCGCACCACTCACCAAGAACAATATACATGCAGCGTTATTGAAGACGGGGCAAGTCAGGCTCACCCGGTGAGCAGCGAGCTTCGCTACCCAGGTGGCGACGGCCAGGCGCCGCTTCTCGCCGAGGGCATCCGTGCCGGGAAACAGCGACGCGGTATGGCCATCCGCCCCCATCCCCAGGAACACCAAGTCGAAGCGGGGCATCTCCTCCTCGGCCAGACCGAAGAAGCGGCGCAGCTCGTGCTCGTAGCTGACCGCTGCCAGCCCTGGATCGTCCAGCTCGGCCTGGATACGGTGCAGGTTGCCCGCCGGTAGTTCGAGCCCCGACAGCAACGCCTGGTTAGCTGCACCGAAGTTGCTGTCCGGGTGATCCGGCGGCACGGTCCGCTCGTCGCCCCAGAAGAAGTGGATCCGCTCCCACGGCACTTGGTCACAATACGGATCCTCGGCAAGCAGCTCGAACATGCGCTTGGGTGTGGAACCGCCCGAGAGAGCGACAGCGGTGGGCCGGTCGCCGCCCCACCCTGCAGTTGTCCGGCGCACGAACTGATCCGCAGCACCGCGGGCCAGCTGCTCAAGATCGCTAAAGACGCGCAGCTGGGGCCTGGCCTCATCCCTGCCGGTCACAGTCGCTCGGAGTCCACGGATCGCTCGTAGAGTTCGACGTCGGCACGGCCGCTGGTCCCACGACATGCCATCCGTTGTCTACCCTTCAGCTCCCACGGTCGCTGCATAGCGAGCCGCGCCCAGGAGCGCGGTATTCTTGTTCATGATCACCTGCACCGGGATCGCTTCGAGCAGCGATCGCAGGCGGCCTTTGTCGACAAACGACTCCATGAAGCGGCCCTGTTCGAGCACTTCGACAACGCGGGGCGCGATGCCGCCGCCCACATACAGCCCGCCGGTCGCCATAATCTTGAGGGCGAGGTTGCCGGCTTCGGCACCGAGGAGCTCGACAAACAGATCGAGCGTTTCCACGCAGATCTCGGAGCGTCCCTCCATGGCCGCTTTCGTGATCACCGGGGCTGCGTCCCCACTTGCCTGCGTCTCCTCGACAAACCAGGCGGGATTCTCAGCCCCCCGGTACTCGAGGAGAAAATCGTAGATGTTGGCGAGGCCGGGCCCAGAGAGCAGCCGTTCCCAGCTGACGTGCCCGTAGCGATTTGCCAAGAACTGGAGCAGCGCGACCTGGAGCTCGCCGTGAGGCGCGAAGCTGGTGTGACCGCCCTCGCAAGCGAACGGGTGGTGGACATGCCCGTCCCAATAGAGGCCCGCCTGGCCGAGGCCGGTCCCGGCGCCGATGAGAGCACGGTTACCGGCCGCCGCCGGACTGCCCGCGTTGAGCACCACAAAGTCTTCGCAAGCGAGGGCGGCGATGCCGAAGGCTTGCGCTTCGAGGTCGTTGACAACGGCCAGGACCTCGACCCCGGCCGCCGTCGCCAGCCTGGAGGCGTCGACCAGCCACGGCAGGTTCGTTGTCTGAGCGCGTCCGTCCACCACGGGGCCCGGAACTCCGAAGCAGGCTCGCTGGCACCGGAGGTCGTGCGCCTTCATGAAGCTCGCTACGATGTCCGCGAGGCTCGAATACTGGCGGCTGGGAAACGTCTCTGCAGCCAGCTCTCGGTAGCGCGTCAGCTCGACCTCGTAGACCGCCAGGCGCGCGTTGGTGCCGCCGATATCGCCGGCCAGGACCTTCATCACAGCCTTCTCCAGCGTCGCCCATCCTGCTGCAGAAGCTCGTCGGCCTCCTGCGGCCCCCAGCTGCCGGCGCGGTAGTTGGGGAAGTTGCGGGGCGGCAGGGCACCCCAGACATCGAGAATGGGGGTCACCACGCTCCAGGCCGCCTCCGCGTTGTCGCCCCGCTGGAAGAGACTCGCATCACCGTTCATGCAGTCGTAGAGTAGCGTTTCATACCCCGTGGTCGGCGTGCTGTCGAAGTAGTCGGCGTTGCAGAAGTCCATGTCCACACCGCCGATCCGGACCGCCGGGCCCGGAATCTTGGCGCTGAAAGAGAGCGCGATCCCCTCGTTCGGCTGGATGCGCAGGACAAGCTGGTTCGGTACCAGATGATCCACGGGCGTCTGCCGGAACATGATGAAGGGCGCACGCTTGAACTGGATGGCGATCTCGGTATAGCGAGCGGGCAGCCGCTTGCCGGTGCGCAGGTAGAAGGGCACGTCGGCCCAACGCCAGTTATCGATCATCAGCTTGAGCGCGGCGTACGTCTCGGTGGTGGCGTTGGGCGGCACATTCGGCTCCGAGCGATAGCCCGGCACTCTCTCGCCGTTCGGCATCGCCCCCTCGCCGTACTGTCCCCGCACCGTCAGGTTGAGCACTGCATCCGGCTCGACCGGCTTGATGGCGCGCATGATCTTGCCCTTCTCGTTGCGGACCGCGTCCGCCTCGAACGAGATCGGCGGCTCCATGGCGATGAGCGCGAGCAGCTGAAACAGGTGGTTTGGCACCATGTCGCGCAGCGCGCCGGCCTCCTCGTAGTAGCCGCCACGCGTCCCGACACCCACCTGCTCGGCCACGGTGATCTGCACATGGTCCACGTAGCGCCGATTCCAGATGGGCTCGAAGATGGCGTTCGCGAAGCGGAAGACCAAGAGGTTCTGGACCGTCTCCTTGCCCAGGTAGTGATCGATGCGATAGATCTGCGACTCGTTCAGCAGGCGCTGCAGCTCCCG
>CANPVY010000209.1 GCA_947581845.1 uncultured bacterium
GCTGGCCGGGATGAAGCAGGGCGCGATCCTCATCAACAGTGCCCGGGGCGGCATCGTGGACGAGGACGCGCTGTGCGGGGCGCTGGAGTCGGGCAGGCTGCGGGGCGCCGGGCTGGATGTCTACGAGCACGAGCCAGCGATCCGGGACTGTCTCAAGGAGTTCGACAACGTGGTGCTCTTGCCCCACATCGGTAGCGCCACCGAGGACACGCGCCGTCGCATGTTCGAGCTCGCCTGGTCCAACCTGATGCGCGGTGTGCGCGGCGAGCCTCTGGTCACACCGGTCTTGGAGGGGGGCAAGGGCTAGCTGCTGCTCGCTTCAATGGCGTCGCCGATCGGCGCGCCCGCGAACCGCAGCACCAGGGTCAGGATAGCGATCCCGGCGGGGTAGGAGACGAACCAGGGTACGCCGTACGCTGTGGGGATGTCGCCCACGATCATACCGACCACCGCCACGAGTAGCGCGTAAGGTAGCTGGGTGCGCACGTGGTCCACGTGGTCGGACGCCGAGGCCATCGAGCTCAGCACCGTCGTGTCGGAGATCGGCGAGCAGTGGTCGCCGAATATCGCGCCGGCCAGCACGGAGCTGATCGTGCCCAGCAGCACGGTGTAGTTCGTGCCGCCGCCGATGCCGGCGCCCAGCGCCACCGCCAGCGGAATCACCAGCGGGATGAGGATTGCCATCGTCGCCCACGATGTCCCCGTGGCGAAGGCGATGCAGGCCGCGGCCGCGAATACGGAGACGGGTAACAGACGCAGCGGGAAACCGGCCGACTCCAGCAGGTGTGTCACGTACTCCGCCGTGCCCACCGCTACGGTGGCGGCGCCCAGTGACCAGGCCAGGACCAAGATGACGACGGCGAGCAGCATTGAACGCATTCCGCCCGCCCACGCCTCGATCGCTTCCCTCGTCTTGAGGATGCGCTGCACCGTTGCCAACAGAAACGCCACCAGCACCCCTGCCAGCGAGCCCCAGAGCAACGCGTGGAAGGCGTTGGCCGCTCCCAGGATCTCCGTCAGCGATCCGGGTCCAGCCAGGCGCGCCCGCCCGTCGAGATAGAGCCCCAGCAGGACGACCAGGACCACCGTCACCACCGGGATCGCAGCGTTGTACCACCTGCGCGGCGTATCCTCCTTCGCCTCCAGCAGCTCGGCGCTCGTGTCGACCATCAGCATCGCACCTGCCCGATGGACGCCGCCGCCCTGCGCCGCCCGCCGTTCGGCGGCCAGCATCGGCCCGATGTCACGCTGCGTCCAGGCGACCAGGAATACCATGCAGAGTGCCAGGATCGGGTAGAACAGGTAGGGGATGCTGCTGAGGAAGATGGCAAACGGGCTCGCCGCCTCGAGCCGTGCGGCGAGGGCCGGATCGCTATTCGCCACCTGGCCGGCCGCTGCCCGCAAGCCGTCGCCGATCAGCCCGATCTCGTAGCCCGCCCAGGTGGAGACGAAGACGATCGCCGCCACTGGCGCCGCCGTCGAGTCTACCAGATAGGACAGCTTCTCACGCGAGATGCGCAGCCGGTCGGTGATCGGCCGCAGCGTGTTGCCGACGATCAGTGTGTTGGCGTAGTCGTCGAAGAAGATCAACAGCCCGGCCAGGTACGTCGCCAGTTGGCCCCGCCGCCGCGTGGTCGCCAGCGGTGCCACCGCCTCGACGATGCCCCGTGTACCACCGCTGCGACCCATGAGCCCGACCATACCGCCCAACATCAGGCTGAAGATGACGATCGCCGCGTGATCCGGGTGAGCCAGAGCCGGCGCCACGAACGTGTCGATCGTGCGGAGCGTGGCCGCGATCGGATTGAGGCCTACGATGAAGAGGGCGCCGAGCCAGGCCCCGGCGAACAAGGCGATGACGACCTCGCGGAAGATGAGCGCGAGGGCGATAGCGAGGAGCGGCGGCAGGATGCTGAACCAGCCCGGCAGGACTAAGGCGCTGAGCTCGATGCTCTCCCCGGCCGCGACCACGCGTAACGGCACATCGGCGCGGCGTGCGACCACCAGGTCCGTCACCTCGACCTCCGTGCCCGGCGCGCCTACACCGGTCGCCAGCGTCGCGCCGTCGCGAACGCGAACCACGCGCCACTCGATCGGCGCCGTCCCCTCCGGAAGCGTGAGAACCAGGCTGAAGGGGACGTGCGTGAGCACCGTCTTCGGCACTTGCACCGCGAGAGCATCGTCAGCTTGTGGCTGTGCCCGCACGGCTGCGACTTGCGAGCAGAGGAGAAGCAGCGTGATCGGGACGGTTCGGCGCATGGCTGTGTGGGTTGAGGTCCGTGGGACGGGAGATCATAGGGGCCGGTCCCGGTGTTGTAAAGGGAACGCGGCGGCGCCGGCTCGGTGGCTCGGACGGCCTAACACGTTGACACTTCGGCAGGTATACTGCTATACTGCCGACGGTCCTCGAGGTCGCGCGGGGCGGTAAGGGGCAGAGGTGCAGACGGAACCAAGCAAAATCGTCATGGACGAGGCGGCCGTGCATCGTGCTATCGCGCGCATGGCCCGCGAACTCGTCGAAAGAAACGCTGGTGCAGAGGGACTGATACTCGTCGGCATCCACCGCCGTGGCGTGGAGCTCGCCGACCTGCTCGCCGAGGAGATCGAGCGGAGCGAAGGCGAGAAGTTGCCCCGCGGGACCCTCGACATCACGCTCTACCGCGACGACCTGAGCGTCATCGGGCCGCGCCCCGTCATTGGATCCAGCGACATCCCTGCGGACATAGATGGTCGCAACGTCGTCATCGTGGACGATGTATGCTATACGGGGCGAACGGCGCGCGCAGCGATGGATCACCTGGCGGACTTCGGGCGACCGGCGCGCATCTATCTGTGTGTGCTGGTCGATCGTGGCGGACGCGAGCTGCCGATCCAGCCGGACTTTGTGGGCCGCCATTTCGAGGTGACCCCGGCCGAGGACGTGGCGGTGCTCGTGCCGCAGCAGGACGGCCGGCTGGCTGTGGAGCTGCGCAAGATGGAACAGAGGTGACTGCGAGAGTAACGTTCGGAAAGGATCTCACGGACCTCGAGGGGCTGAGCGCCGACCAGATCAGGACGATCCTCGATGTGGCCGAGCCCTTTAAGGAGATCAGTGAGCGTCCCATCAAGAAGGTGCCCGCGCTGCGCGGCAAGACGATCGTCAACCTGTTCTACGAGCCTTCCACACGCACCCGCGTTTCCTTCGAGTTCGCCGAGAAGCGACTGTCCGCGGACACCGTGAACATCTCGGGCGTCGGCTCCTCGGTGCAGAAGGGGGAGAGCCTGGTGGACACGGCGCGCAATCTGGAGGCGATGCGGATCGACATGGTCGTGGTCCGCCACGGCTCCTCGGGCGCCGCGCAGTTCCTGGCCGACCGCATTCCCTCGAACGTGATCAACGGCGGTGACGGGCAGCACGAGCATCCCACGCAGGGACTGCTCGATATGCTGACGATCCGCGACCACCTGGGTTCCATCGAAGGTCGCCGGGTCTGCATCGTCGGGGACATCCTGCACTCACGCGTGGCGCGCTCGAACATCTGGGGCCTGCTGAAGCTGGGCGCCGAGGTGGCGGTATGTGGGCCGCCGACGCTGATACCGCCGGGTATCGAGGCGCTCGGCGTGGGTGTGCTCAAGCGGGTGGAAGAGGCGATCGAGTGGGCCGAGGTGCTCAACGTGCTGCGCTTACAGCTGGAGCGGATGGAAGCGGGCTATATCCCCTCGCTGCGCGAGTACAACCGCTTCTTCGGCATCTCGGTGGCGCGGCTAGAGAAGGCGCCGCGTGATATCCTCATCCTGCATCCGGGTCCCATGAACCGCGGAGTCGAGATCGACTCGCATGTCGCCGATGGGCCGCACTCGGTGATCCTCCAGCAGGTCACCAACGGTGTCGCTGTGCGCATGGCCGTGCTCTATCTGCTGGCCGGCGGCAGACCGGAGCGGGCGGAGGCGGCCAAGAAGGAGAGTCGGGAATGAGCCGGCCGATGTTGCTGAGGGGCGGTCGCGTCATCGACCCGTCGCAAAAGCTCGACGAGCGGCTGGATCTGCTGCTCGCCGACGGGCGCGTTGCCCGCTTAGGCCGCGACCTGGAGGTTCCCGAGGGCGCCGAGCTGGTGACGGTCGATGGTCTCGTCGTCGCGCCCGGACTGGTCGACCTGCACGTTCACTTCCGGGAACCCGGCGAGGAGCACAAGGAGACGATCAGGTCGGGAGCGCAGGCGGCGGTGGCCGGCGGCTTCACGTCGGTCTGCGCCATGCCCAATACCGATCCGCCCATCGATGATCCGGCTGCCGTCAGTTTCGTGCGCGCTGAGGGCCAGCGTGCGGGTTTCGCGCATGTCTACCCGGTCGGCGCTGTCTCTGTCGGTCAGAAAGGTGAAGAGATGACGGAGATCGGCGAGTTGGTGGCCGCGGGTGCCGTAGCGGTCAGCGACGACGGCCATCCGGTGTGGAACGCCGGCCTGATGCGCCGCGCCTTGGAGTATACCAAGGCCTTCGACATCCCGGTCTTCTCGCACAGCGAGGAGCTGGGCCTGACCGGGCACGGTGTCATGAACGAGGGGCCCGTTTCCACGGTCCTCGGGCTGCGTGGGATCCCCAACGCGGCGGAGGACGTCGCCGTGGCCCGCGACTGCATCATCGCGGAGCTCACCGGCGGCCAGCTGCACATTCAGCACGTATCCACGCGTGGCGCGGTCGAGATCATCGGGGCCGCCAAGGCACGGGGTGTCTCGGTTTCCGCGGAGGTGACCCCCCACCACCTGGCGCTGACGGATGAGGCGGTGCGCGGGTACCGCACCGAGGCGAAGGTCAAGCCGCCCTTGAGGTCCACTGCGGACGTCACGGCGGTGCGCGACGCGTTACTGGCGGGCGTGATCGACTGCATTGCGACGGACCATGCGCCTCATCACTATGAGGATAAGGAGCGTGAGTTCGACGACGCGCCGTTCGGACTGATCGGCGTCGAGACGGCGCTCGGCGTTTGCATTCGTGAGCTGGTGGTGAGTGGGCACCTGGACCTGTCGGAGTTGATCAACCGGCTGTCCTGCCGGCCCGCTCAGATCGCACGGCTACCGGCCGGAACGCTGGCCGAGGGATCACCGGCGGATGTTGTGGTGTTTGATCCTGAGGCGCGCTGGACTTGCCGGCCAAACGAGTTCTACAGCCTGAGTCGCAACACTCCATTCGCCGGACAGGAGCTGGTGGGCAGGGTGGTGATGACGATCGTGGACGGCCGGTCCGTCTTCGCACGCGGAGCGGACCACTAGGCCGGGCCGGCGGATTCGAGGTGAGCTAAGATGTCGGATGATGTTTCGCGTGAAGTAGATCAACTTCTTAGGGACCGTGAGAAGTACGAGGCCTGGCTCAAGCGGCTCGAGTCGGAGAAGTCGAAAGCGACCACGGAGGCCTACAGCCGGGTGCGGGCGGACTATCAGCAGCGTCTGGACGATGTCGTCGGCAAGCTGCGAAGTCACAGCGAGACGGTGCAGCGGAAGCTTCAGCAGCTGGAGCAGAGAGTCGTCGATGTGGAGGGTGAGCGGGCACTCCGTGCCGAGAAGCTGGATGAAGCGCGGCTGCGCCGCAGCGTCGGCGAGTACCGAGACGACAACGAGTGGGCGGAGCTGGAGAAGCGGCTGGCCAGCTCGCTGCGGCAGGCGGACCAGGAACTGACGAGCGTGCGCACGGAGATCGATCGGCTCCGCGGCATCGTCGCT
>CANPVY010000210.1 GCA_947581845.1 uncultured bacterium
CTTCGCTACGCCATCCCGCTGGTAGTGGGTCATGTAGTCGACCGAGTAGAGGCTGGCGAGGAACGCGACGGTCGCGACGACAGCGAGGAAGAAGGCGGACAGCCGGTCCACGGTCAACGTGAGCCCGGCGCCCAGCCAGGGCAGCGATGTGAGCGTGACCTCCGGCTCCGGCCCAGCGGCGAAGGTGCGCACCACGAGGAGCCACGCCAGCGCGCTGAAGCCCGCGACGAAGACGGTGGCGATGCCGCCCGCCAGTCGGCGGCGGCGCGCGGCCACGAGCGAGGCGAGCGCGCCGATCGCGAGCAGCAGGCCGGAGAGCTGGAGGATGGACACGGTGGTCATGGTTCACCTGCCGATCCCGAGCACCAGAGGCATGGCAATCGCCGGGGCGAGCAGACAGAAGATGATCAACAACAGCAGCACCCCGCTCATCGCTGGCGGCGGATCACTGTTCACGGCCGCCGCCGGCGTCAGCGGGCCGAGGAACACTTTCTGGCCGACATAGAGCATCCAGGCAAACGAGATCAGGCTTTCGACCAGCACCAGCACGAGCACTGCAGGCCCGAGCGCGCCCCCGAGCTGCATCGCGCCGGAAAGGATCATGAACTTGCTCCAGAAGCATGCGAATGGCGGTACCCCGGTCACCGCCAGCACGCCCACAAAGTAGGCGGTCGCGGTGAGCGGCATGCTGCGCGCCGCACCGCCCAGGCCGGCGATGCTACGCGTCCCGGTGACATAGGCGAGGGCACCGGCGCAGAAGAACAACGTCGCCTTGGCGAAGCCGTGGCAGGCGATATGGAGCACACCGCCGCGGAACGCGATGATCGAGCCGAGGCCGCCGACGGCAAGGCCCAGGAGAACGTAGCCCAGGTGAGCGATGGTCGAGTAAGCGAGCAGCCGCTTGAGATCGTCCTGCACGAAGTAGTAGGAGAGCGCGATGAACATCGTGGCCAGCGCCATCACCCCCAGAGCGATCGCGCCCGCCGGCGGCACCGCCCAGCCCGCACTCACCGACCGCGCCACTAGGAAGACCCCGGCTTTCACCATGGCCGCCGCATGCAGGTAGGCGCTGATCGGGGTCGGCGCCGCCATGGCATCCGGGAGCCAGGTGTGGAAGGGTACCTGGGCCGCCTTCGCCCAGGCCGCGATCATCAGCATGACGAAGGCCAAGAGACGGAGCGGCTCCGGCAGGCGCGCCAGGGCCGTGAACTCGAACGAGCCGGCGCTCACGAAGAGGATCAGCACGGCCACGAGGAAAAGGGCCCCGCCGCCTTGGGTCATCAGCAACGCCTTGAACCCGGCGCGCAGGCTCCGCTCGTCCTCGTAGAAGGAGATGAGGGCCCAGGAGCACAGCGTGGTCAGCTCCCAGAAGATCAGCAGCTGCAAGAAGTTGGGCGACACGGCCACGCCGACCATGCTCGCCAGGAAGAGGAGCAGCCAGAAATAGTAGCGGGCCTGCCCTTCGTGACCTGTTGCGTGCTCACGGTTCTTCTCACGCAGGTAATGCGTCGAGTAGAGCACAGTGAAGAAGCCGATGACCGTGGCCACCAGCAGCATCACCGCCCCGAGCGGGTCGAGCAGGACCCCGAAGACCGGGGCGTCGAGCACAGCATCGAGCCACGGCAGTGTCCCGACGTCGGCACGGTACCGGAAGCCCGGGGCTGTCAACGTCGCGTAAGCGGCGAGCAGCACGACCAGCGCGGCAGCCGCCACCGACAAGGCCCGACGCGGGCTGTCGCCCTTGAGCCACGCGGCAACCACAGCTCCGACGGCCGGGATCACTACCAGGAGAACCAGCGCGGCGCTCAGCATGGCTGCCTCCGCTCAAGCTTCGCTACGCCCGCTGAGCCCGTCTTGGCAGGGAGCGGGGGCAGGAGGTCCTCGAGCGTCTCGATCAGCAGCGTGATGCTGGCCGTGACCTCGGCACTCATCGGCTCGCCGAAGCCGATTCGCCCCGGCTGCACTGCTAAAAGGAACACATCGGCGCCCGTATCGCGACGCAAGCACTCCATTAGGAAGCCGAGCGGCATGCGGTGAGTGGACGGGCAATAACCGGCCATCTGCTTTGCCTCAAGCACCGCCACGGAACCCGGGGCCGCGCCAAGGTCAACCGCGTCAACAAACAATACTGTGTCAGGACGCGCCGCCGCGATCCGGACAAGATGGCTCTCCGGGATGTCCTCGGCGTTGAACACCAGCGCGGCACTGTGGCCCTCGAGTCGCCGTGCTATCTCGCAGCCGGCGCCGTCGTCGCCACGCAACGGATTGCCAATTCCGATCACCGCGACCGAGCCTTTCAGCCGCTCGGCCAGCAGCCTTGCCAGACTCATTCGACCATCTCCTTGATCTGGCTGTAGCTGAAGACCGGTCCGTCCCGACAGACGTAGTGGTGGCCGATCGCGCAATGGTTACACTTCCCCACCCCACACTGCATCATGCGCTCGAGCGTCGAGATGATTGCCTCCTCGCGGAAGCCTCGCATGAGCAGGTCTTGGATAACAAAGCTGATCATCACCGGCGGGCCGCATACGAACACCAACGACGTGCTGGGCCGCAGCTCGGTTCGGTCGAATAGAACGGGTACCATGCCGACGATGCCGTCCCAACCCGGCGCGCCACGGTCGACCGTGACCCAAAACTCCACATCGGAGCGCTCTGCCCAAACCTTCAGCTCGTCCTTGTAGACCAGATCGTCCGGGGTGCGCGCACCGTACAGGATGGTGACATGACCGAAGCGCTCGCGTTGATCGAGGATGTTCCAGATGAGACCACGCAGCGGAGGCAAGCCGATGCCGCCGCCCACGAACAGCACGTCCTTCCCCGCGGCCTGCGCTACGTCGAAGCCGTTGCCGCACGGCCCCCGCAAGCCGATCTCATCGCCAGGGCCGAGCCGGTGCAGGGCGCTGGTGAGCTGGCCGGCGCGCCGCACCGTGAACTCGAGGCACTCGGACTGCGTTGGCGATGAGGCGATGCAAAAGGGCGCTTCACCGTGGCCGAACACCGAAAGCTCGACGAACTGACCGGGCCGGAAGTCGAAGCCGTCCTGAGCCGCCCGATCCCGGAAAACGACCCGGAACG
>CANPVY010000211.1 GCA_947581845.1 uncultured bacterium
GACGTTACCGGTCTGTATGTCCCCCGCTACCGTCTTGGCGCTGTAAATGAAGATGGGCATCTCTTGCTCCCCGCCTCGTTACTGTTGCCGGGCGCCACCGGGCGACCGCGGCTCTGTCAAGAATAATTACGCCTAAACTACGCCGGGACGGGCTCTCCTGCCAAGCGTAGGAGCTCGTTCGGGTCGGCTGAGCGCTTCAAAGCCTCCTCGAGCTTGATCTCACCCGTAAGATACAACTGATACAAGGCATCGTTGAGCGTCTGCATCCCGTGTTTCTTGCCGGCCTGCATAAGCCCATAGATCTGCTGCACTTTGTTGTCACGAATCACGGAGCGAATCGCCGGCGTCGCGATCATGATCTCGCACGCCACAACACGACCGCGCCCCCTCGTCTTCGGCAGCAGGGTCTGTGTGATGACCCCCTCGAGCACGAACGACAGCTGCGCGCGCACCTGTGACTGCTGGTGCGAGGGAAAGACGTCGATGATACGGTTGATGCTCTCGGCCGCCGAGTTCGTGTGCAACGTCGCCAGACACAGGTGGCCGGTCTCGGCCGCGGTAAGGGTCATCGCGACAGTCTCGAGATCCCGCATCTCGCCGATCAACAGCACGTCGGGATCCTGCCGCAGCGCGTACTTCAGAGCGTTGGCGAAGCTTTGTGTATCGCTACCGACCTCCCGCTGATTGATCATGCAGCCCTGGTGCCGGTGGATGAACTCGATCGGCTCCTCGATCGTGATGATGTGACCTCTGCGCGTCTTGTTGATGTGGTCCACCATCGCGGCGAGCGTCGTCGACTTCCCCGAGCCCGTCGGCCCCGTAACCAGCACCAGGCCACGCGGGCGCTCCGACAGCCTCTTGAGGATTGGAGGCAGCCCAAGCTCCTCGAACCCCATGATGTTGAACGGGATCAGCCGAATCGCCAGCGCCACGCAACCTCGCTGCCGATAGGCGTTACCCCGGAACCGCGCCAGGTTTTGTATCCCGAAGGAGAAGTCGAGCTCGTCCTCCTGCTCGAACCGTTTCTTCTGGCTCTCGGTCAAGATCGAGTACGTCAGCTGCAGCGTATCTTTGGGCATGAGCACCTGGTCGATGTTCGAACTGGCCAGCTCCCCGTCGACCCGCAGCTTCGGGCGCTCGCCTGCCGTCAGGTGCAGGTCGGACGCCTGCCGCTCGATCATCTCCTCGAGCAGCGCTCGTACGCTCAATGTGACCATTGCACTCGTACCCGCTACGATTGCCTCCCGCAGAGGCTCTCCCGGTTCTTGCCTACTTCGACGCTTCGCACTACCCAGCCAGCCAAAGTCCTACACGCTGGCGGCCGGCTCGTGTCCAGAGGCTATGATACTCACGGCAGGGGAAAATGTGCCGGAACGGCGGGAGGCCCGGGTTTGCCGATACCCGCCGAGTTGTCCGTGAAGCTCAGGCCGCTGTCTCCTTCAGCACCTCTTCGAGCGTCGTGACGCCGCGATTCACTTTGACCAGGCCGTCGTCGCGCAGGGTCAGCATGCCGTCCGCAATCGCCTGCTCCTTCATGGTGTCGGCGCTCTCGCCCTGCACGATCATCCGGCGGATCGTAGCGGTTATGGGCATCACCTCGTAGAGGCCCTGCCGCCCCCGGTACCCTGTCCCATCACAGTGCTCGCAACCCTCGCCCTTGTAGAACTTGAGCTCCGCGGCCTTCTCGCGCGGGATCATGGCCGCGTCCAGCACATCCGGATCGTAGCTGGTCTCGACCCTACAGTTGGTGCAGATCCTGCGCACCAGCCGCTGCGCTGTCACCAGGTTGACTGCCGACGCCACGTTGAACGGCTCCACCCCGATATCCATCAGTCGGGTGATCGTAGATGCGGCGTCGTTCGTGTGCAGGGTCGAGAGCACGAGGTGCCCGGTCAGCGCCGCCTTGATGGCGATACCGGCCGTTTCCAGGTCACGGATCTCACCGACCAGAATGATGTTCGGGTCCTGGCGCAGGAAGGCTCTCAGCGCCGCAGCGAACGTCAGGCCGATCTCCGGCCGCACCTGCGTCTGGTTGATGCCGCGGAGGTTGTACTCTACCGGATCCTCCGCGGTCATGATGTTCACATCCTCTGTGTTGATCTTCAGCAGTGCCGCGTACAGCGTGGTCGTTTTACCCGAACCCGTGGGCCCGGTGACCAGCACCATCCCGTACGGGTTGCGGATCGCGCCCACGAACGCCTCCTCCGCCTGGGACTCCATGCCGAACTTCTCCAGGTCGAGCTGGAGATTCGACTTGTCCAGGATACGGAGGACGATCTTCTCACCGAACAGGCCTGGCAGCGTCGACACACGGAAGTCGATCACCCGCTTGCCCATCCGCATCTTGATGCGGCCGTCCTGCGGTATGCGGCGCTCCGCAATGTTGAGGTCGGCGAGGATCTTCACGCGGCTGGTGAGCGCGGCCTTCATCCTCAGCGGTGGCCGCATGATCTCGCGCAGCGCACCGTCGACGCGGAAGCGGATCCGAACCTCCCTCTCGTAGGGCTCGATGTGGATATCGCTGGCGCCCTTCTGCACGGCGCTGGTCAGTATCCCGTTGATCAGCTTGACGACGGGCGCCTCTTCGACCTGAGCCTGCAGGGCGGTCACGGACATCTCGTCTTCGATGTCGCTGCCCTCCACGACCTCGATGTCCTCGTCATCGAATTGCTTGAGGATGTCCTGCAGCCCATCCTCGGTGCCCATCTCGTAGTGCTTCTCCACAGCCTTGCGCAGCGAATATTCGCCGGCAACCACTGGCTCGATGTCATAGCCCGTGGAGAACCGCAGCTCGTCGATCGCATCGAGGTTGGTGGGGTTCGCCATCGCCACGGTCAGCGTCCGGCCCACCCGGCGCAGCGGCAGCACTAGGTGCCGCACGGCGATCTCCGGCTTCACCATCTTGATGACGCGACCATCGATGTGGTCGATCCGTGACAGATCCACTGCCTTCACCCGGTACTTGCGGGCGAGCACTCGCGTCAGATCAGTCTCGGACACCACACCCATCGCCACCAGCGTGTAGCCGAGACGATGGCCGTTGGCCCGCTGCTCGTTGAGCGCCGCCTTCAGCTGATCCTCGGTGATCAGACCTTCGCGGACGAGCAGGTCGCCAATCAGATCGCTGGATTTCGTTCGGGCTGTCGCCATGCCGACCGGAGTAAGGTTGCCAAGCTGAAACCCGCTGGCGGGGGGAGTACAGCAAGTTCTAAAGCTGTTGGACTTTACGGGAAGTGTCAAGGTCCAACGACGACCAGGGGTCTCAGCTGCTCCAGCGTCGCCGGCCCGATCCCCGGCACCTCCAACAGATCCTCCACGACCTCGAAGGCGCCGTGCTCACGTCGCCAGCGGGCGATCGCCCGCGCACGTGCCGGGCCGATCCCCGGCAGAGCCTCCAGCTCCTCGAGGCTGGCACGGTTCAGGTTCAGCCGCCCCGGCCCCCGCGGGCCAAGACCGCTCTCCTCGCCGTACCCAGAGCCTGGCATCCCTCTGGCCGCCGCCACCGGCAGGGCCAGGTAGGGCGCCAGGCGCCTGATTCTATTACTCCCCAGACCCGGCACCCGTTCCAGATCCCCCAGGTTCCGGAACGCTCCCCCCTCCCGACGGCTGTCCACAATCGCTCGCGCCAGGGCAGGCCCGACTCCCGGCAGCCGATCCAGCTCCGCCTCGTTGGCTGTGTTCGGGTCGATTCGCTCGCCGCGGGCCGGCGGTGCTGCGCGGCGCCGCTGCACCGTGTACGCCGACTCCGCCACCGCCAGCGCCGAATCCACATCCCCCGCCTCGCCCAGCCCGGAGGCGTGCACCTCCGCCGCCGGCGGCTGCAAGAGAACGCGGCTCAGCGCGGCCAGCAGTACGAGCAGCGAGCTGGCCAACAGGGCTCGCGTTTCACCTTCCGTCAACCTCAAGGGAGCCCGCGCAACCTCCTCCCCCACGCCACGACCTCCGCAGCGCGCTTCCCAACATCAGGGCAGCGCTCAACAGATCGTCAAGCCGCCCGCCGCTTCAGCGGCCGCGATAGACGAGCCGGGTCACGACGGCGCCGACGACGCCCAGGCTGGAGGCCGAGACCTTGTCGGGTGTGTCCTCCGGCGTGTGCCAGTAGGGGAAGTCGAAGTCGATCACGTTGATGGTGGGAATGCCGGCCTCGTTCAGCGGTATGTGGTCATCGTTGATGGTGTGGCCCACCCGCCGGTGGAAGATATCGGAGAACCCGAGCCGTTGGGCCACGCTCCAGACGCGATCCACGACCTCCGGGGCCAGCTCGTTGGAGTTCCCCTCTACGTAGACGTCGAGGTCGCGATCGCCCACCATATCCAGCAGCACGCCATACTCGGGAGCGTAGCCCTCCGGCAGGTGGCTGGCGAAATAGCGGGAACCCATGAACACGTCGTGGCCGACGGCGAAGTCGCCGTAGTCCTCACCGTCCACCAGCAACACATCCACGCCGCGCGGCGGCGGTACCTGCCGCAGCATATCAGCCAGCTCTAATAGGATGGCCGTGCCCGATGCGCCATCGTTCGCGCCGGGAACCGGCTTCTCACGGTCCTCCGGCCGCGCTGCCTGGTCCGAGATCGGCCTGGTGTCCCAGTGCGCGAGCAGCAGCAGCGGCGGCGGCGCCGAGGGTCGAAAGCGCGCCAGGAAGTTCACAAGCGGCAGCGTGTCCCCGGCGAGCGTCACGTGGCTGAAGCGTTGGAGGATCAGCGTATCGGCTCGCTCCGACAGGTACTCCTCCATCCAGCTCGCCATGGCCCGGTGACCACGTGTCCCGGGGACACGTGGTCCGAAGGCGACCTGACGCACCACCAGCTCGTACGCCGCCGCGCCGTCGAAGCGCGGCTGCGTGGTCGCCGCAGATGCAGCCGGGCCCCGCTCGACCTCACGGTCAGCGCCGCCACAGGCAGCGCTCGCGATGGCCGTGGCCAGGGTCACGACCCACCCTGCCCGACCCCAAGAAACCGCTCTCTCGCTCAACGTATCTCCCCCGTCTCTAGCAGGAACTGGCCGAACACGGAGATCTCGAGCTGCGTCGAGCCGGGTCGCTGTCCGAGCTCGCTCTGCGTGTCACGCCAGAATCCCTGCAACCCGAGGATGAACGGCCGCATATCAGCCCCAATCGTAACATCGACTCGCCGAATCCGCAGATCGGTGAACGGCTCGCACTCGGACCCGAGGCCCGCTGGCTCAGGCGGCTCTAGCGCGCCACCCAGCTGCCGACATTCCTCGCGGCTGTCCTGAGAGAATCGCACCACAGTCCGCAACGGGTTAGCGAACATTCCGCTCTCGGCCAGCGCCGGGATACGACCCGACACCTGGATCGAGTGGTTCGCCTGATCGCTCAACGTGGTACCGGTCGGATCGCGTCTCTCCCCGTCGGTCATCGTGAGGTTGAAGTTGAGCGACCAATCCGTCGTCAGCGCCAGATCCACGCTCAAGGGAATCGACCTGGTCTCGCTCTCCCGGGCCTGGTCGGCGCCCAGTACCTCGCTCCGTGTCGTGCGCAAAGTGTAGCCGGTGCGCAACCCCAGGCTCCGGACCCAGCGATCCAGGAAACTCGGCAGCGGCAGCCGCGCCCAGTTGATCGTCAGGCGGGGCCACGACGTGTTGCGGTTCCTCGATCGGCTGATCGGCGTCCAGCTGAGGATCTTGCTCTGCGAAAAGTCCACGTTGAGATTGGCACCCAGCGGCAACCTCAACCCCGAGGAGAGCGAGGTCCCAACGTTGTCGATCAAGCGGCTGGTGGTGTCACCGTCCTGCACCCTGAAACCGTTCCAGCTTGCCAGCCCCAGATGATATGCCAGGTCCGGGCTGGCCGTGCGACGCTGATAAGAGGAGCCCAGCGAGTTGGTGTAGGTCCCGCTGATCAGATCCAGACTGCCCAGCAGCCCGGACAGCACGCCAACCAGGCCCGACGGGTTCGCGCCGAACGCATCCTGTAACAGGGCCAGCGGGTTCAGGCTCGCCGAGAGGCGAAGGCTGCGTGAGCCGTCGAAATCCCGCGTCAACACCGTGTCAGCCTCCTGCTCGGCGACGAAGGAGGGCCCCCGGTCGAACCGGAACCGCGTGTCGAACGATGCCTGCGGTGTCAGCCAGGCCGCCAGGTCCGGCCGGTACGTCCAGTTCACGTTCAGCACACGCGCCGTCTCCCAGCCCAGGTCCAGTCCCGCCAGCTTGGAGCGCTCCGCCTCGATCACGCGCCGCGCGGCCTGACCCTGCACCAACTCCGCGGTGGGCACCAGTTCCCGGGTCTGGTTGAAGGTCACCCGCCCGGTCAGCGAGGTCAGAGGCTCCAGGTTCACCGTGGCGTTCGTCTGCAGCTGCTGATCCAACATGCGAATCGGCACGGCCGCCGTGTCCGAAGGCAGCTCGATGATCTGCTCGAACCGTCGAGTCTCAGTCTCGGCGTCCACATAGCTGGCGTTCAGCTGCACGGACTGCGGCGTCAGGCGGAGTCGTGACTCTCGCACTGCAGCCGGCAGGAAGAAGAACAGCTTGGCCAGCGGGCCCGGGAAGAGCGGCAGCGATACGTCCACCACGTCATGCCGGAACGAGTAGCCCGCTCGGATCACATCGGACTCGCTGCTCGACCTGGAATTCTGATTCGTGCGCCGGTCATAGGAGAAGCGCAAGGCCGAATTGTCGATGAACCAGCCCACCAACGGTATCGCCACCGGCGACTGCCTGTCGATTCCGAAACCCAAGCTCAGGCCGCGGTTGCTGGGCCTGCGCAGGCCGCGAAGCTGCTCCGCCGGTACGTCGGTGCGCGGTAACAGGAGAGGCTCCGAAGACGAGCTGGAGTAGCTCAGGGTGAGGGGCAGATTCATCCCCCACGAACCCGGTAGCATCCGCCCCAGCCGCAGCTGGCCGCCGATGCTGTACTGCTTGGCGGAGCGGAAACTCGGGCTCTGCGCCAGCTGACGGAAATACGGGTTCTCGCCCGAGTAGGAGAAGTTCAAACTCAGGAAGTCCGCCGCCCGTATGTCCACGTTGAGCCGGCTGACCACGCCCGTGTTGTCCACGGGAGCAGTAAGCCGGAAATCATCCACCCACAGTTCGCCCGAGATGGGGATGTCCGCTCCCGAGTTATAGGCGCCGAGCGAGATCTGGCGGACGGCCGCCAAGTTGGGTGCGCGCGAGCGCTGGCTGATGACGATCGCGTAGCTGCTGTCACCATCCTCAAAGACGTCAAAGTCCCAGAGCTCCAACACGCTGTCTGGCGGCAGTCCGCCCTGGCGCAGCATGAGCTCCTCAGCCGCGGCACGCAGCCTGATGAAGCGGTCGAAGTCGATCTCGATCTCGGGCAACCAGGCCTGCCGCAACTCCTCGCCCTGCGCATCGGGCGGCACCGCTTGGAGCGGAGCCTGGAACATGTAAAAGTTGCGCGCATCCTCGCCCAGCTTGACCAGGAGGCGAAGCGGCTCACCTGCCGTGCCCCAGGGGCCGTCGACGCCCAGGGCCCAGAGCCTCAGGCTGCGGTAGCCGAGAAGATCACGCGGCGTCTGCGGGTACTGCAGGAACACCTCCGCCCGCTCGCCCGCACCCACCTCGCTGAAGCGGATGCTCAATGACTGCTCGTTGATCGTCGTGCCGCCGATGCTGAACTGCTCCGCCTGGTTCGCCACCTGGTCGGTGATCCCCGGCGGCGGGATGTAGCGCGCGTCCAGCGTGCTGATCGGGCCGACCTCCACCAGCGCTTCGGGCAGCAGCGCGGACGTGGTATCGGCCAGACCCGTGACCACGCCGGCGCGACCACGCTTCAGCCAGCGCGAGCCGAGGAAGCGGACCCGTGCCAGGATGAGCCTGTTGTTCGATTCCGTGACCAGCGTGAAGCGCAGGTGCCGGATATTCTGGAACTCCGCATCGCTGACACGCTCGCGATGGTCAGGCCGCCGCAGCGGGATACGGAAGAGGCGGAAGCGAGCAGGCCCGAAATCATTAGCATCGCGCACGAAGTACGGGCTCGACGGATCGCCGATGCGCACCGTGTAGCGGAAGAACCGTTCGTCCGCATCGAGCACGCTGTTCTGATTCAGGTCCTCGGTGTCCTCGAGCCCGTTGTTCCGGGTGCAGTTCGCGGCCACGTCACCGACAGAGTACGCCCGCACGCGCGGCTCTGCCTCGCAGCCGCTGTCCCAGAGCCCCACGTCATCGGCGTTGCTCCAGATGTTGGGAGGGTCAACCTCCCGATCCAGGCGACCGATCCCTGAGGCCTGCCCCAGTGAGTCGATGCCGAACCCGTCCTCGCTGACGGTCCCCATGTCGATGATCAGGCTGGTGGAATCGCGCAGCTCTTCCGGTACGGCCACGTAGAACTCCAGGTACTCGATGGTCGTGAAGTCCTGGCCGGTCGGTGAGATCACGGTCGTCATCGACCGCCAGGCGGGACCGGCCGGCGGGTTCGGGTTCGGCGCGATCGAGCGGTTCTCCGGTAGCAGAGCACTGATCGTGAGGACCGGTTCCGGCCGTACTTGGCCCTGAATACGGAGTTCCTCATCGATGTCCTGCGGCAGCAAGCCGCCCACGGTCACCTGGCCCTCGGACGTCTGCACCACGTACTGGTCCTGCCAGACCAGCTCGGCCGCGTTCCCTTCCGTGAACAGGCTCGGCGCCACGGCCTCGGCCCCCGCCGCGGTGGGAGGCGCGGAGCCGAGGCGCCAGGCCCTCGAGGTCAGGAACAGCGAGAAGCCCGAGCCGCCCTCGAAATCCTCGACGTAGGTCACCCCCTGCGTGTTGCTGTTCGGCACCGACACCGCAAGCTCGCCGTCCAGCGAGATCGTGGACGGGGCCTCCGTCTCCAGGCCGGGCAAGCCGCTCACCAGCTGCGTGAGCCAGTTCGGACGAAAGTCGAGCCGGCCGGAGATGCCACCCAGCTGCACAGCACTGGGCTCCAACCCCAGCTCCGGCCGCGTTTGCAGTGTCTTCTCACGCTGCGAGAGGCCGACGAAGTTCAGTTCGCCGCGCTCGCCCAGACCGTAGCGGGCCTGGAACCCGAACACGCTGGTCGGCGCCAGCTGGAACAGCGGTTTCTGCTCGAAGGCGACGTGGACCCGCGCGTTGGGGTTGTTCTGGAACCAACGCTCCGGCTCGCGAAGCTCGATCTGGCCGATGTCGTAATCGATGGTGTAGTCCTCGCCGCGGACCAACTCGACATCGTCGATCACCAGCTTCTCACTCGCCTCGCGAACCCCACCCGCACCCAGCGAGATCGTGGAGAGGAAGCCCTCGAAGCGCTGGCGGTAGCTAATCGTCAGCAGATAGAGGTTCGCGCCGCGCCGGACCTGATCGTTGGGCTCGTCGTAGATCACCGGGTTCTGGTCGCCCGGATCCAGGGGGAACGGCTGTCCCGAGAACCCGGGCACGTCCCGCAGCGGCGGCGGCCTGCGGAACGGCTCCAGCGTTGGCGGGATCAGGTACGTGCCACTCAACCCTGCCGTCGTGCCCGCACCCACCTCGGGCGGCTCGTAGATCCGCGACGCATCGATCCGATTGTCGGTGGGATCGTCGTCGAACCCGAAGATCTTCAGCATCTCCAGCTGCTGGCCCTCCGGTAAGGCGCGGAATGTGTTCCCGAGCTCGGGATCCCCCTGCGAGATGATCACCTCGAGGCTGCTGGTCACCACGCCGGGGCTCGCCGAGACACGGTACACGTGGTGCATCTCACGCCGCCACGTGGCCGTGCCCGGTCGATGGTTCACGCCCTTGATCAACTCCAGGACTGGCGGGTCCACGTTCTCGGGATCCGCGATGTGTGCGTCGGAAACCTCCTCGGCGTTGAACGTCCCGATCTGCGTACCATCCGCAGCCACATAGGTGATCGCTAGCCCCTCGCGATCGGCCAGCGTGTTGCGCAGCTGAAGCCACAGCCCGCTCTGGTGGAGGATGTAATCCTCCCCATCGACCAGCGGCCGGAACAGCCCGGTCAGCGTATCGGTGACCACGGTATCCGCACCGGCCGACGTCCGCACCGTGTCAAAGGCGACCGCGATCGCCTTGATAAAGCCCTCCGGAACCTGCCCACCGGCGCCGTACCCGAGCGTCTCGTAGCGGTACACCTTGACCACCGAGGCCGGTCGCACATCGACAGGTGCGTCCGAGGCAACGAGCCGCTGGATATCGATGTCCGGATAGCGGCTCAGTCGGCGCGGCGTGAACAGGAACAGGAATCGACCACGCTCGTAGTCGGCATCGTCGAGGATCGTGGTCGCGCTCTGCTCGAAACCCTGACCGCCGCCGCCGACCTGCAGCTCGCGCGTACCGATATCACCTTTCTGCTGGGCCCACACGGCCTGGAAATCGATGGGGCCGACCTGGCCCGTGGTACGGAAACCGAAGTTGCCTGCCGGGATCCCCTGCGTCAGGTAGCGGCTCTGCGGCAGCGACAGACTGACGTCACCGACCTCGATACGCTGGAGGATCTCATCCTCGAGACCCTGATAGAAGACGTTGATGTTGTTGGCCGCGTCGAACTCGCGCCGATTGTCGTAGTCGACGCTCACGTGGATGCGATCAGAGATCGTGCCGCCCACGCGTGCCCCGAACTGGATATCCGGCTTCAGCGTCGGGATCAGGCTCGGATTGCAGTTGAACTGGACCGTTACATCGCAAGGCCGGAAACGGTTCCAGCCACCGCCCACCTCGACTCTACCCTGAACGGCGATGCCGAGATCGGCGTACTCGCCGAACACATCCGGCAGAAGCTCCGACTCGCTCTCGGCCGCTGGCGCCGGCTCGACCGGAGCGAGTTCCGCCACCGCGCTGTCCACACCGATCTCACCTACCGCCAGCTCCTCCGCCTCCGGCTCGGCGACCGCACGGCGCGCCGCCCGAATCGCCACCGGTCTGCTGTCCCGCCAGACCGCTGCCTGCCACTCGGCAAGCTGCGCGGTCACCCGCGCCTCCCAGATCTCGCCCCAGCTGCGGACGCGCGAGCGCAGCTCGGGCAGCTGGCTGGCCGGATCGACCAGACGCGAGAGGAGATCGACCGGGAAGGGCAGAGGAAGCGTCTTCAGCCCCAACCGCACACGACCCGGACCTGGGCCCAACCCCGTCGTGTCGGCGGCCACGCTCGTATCGCTGCCGGCAGCTACCGCGGTGACGGTGTCTTGCGGGACCGAGCGGATGCCCGGCGGCGTGGTGTCCTGGGGGGGCGGACGGGCTCCCTGCCGTGCGGTGTCTTGCGCAGCGGGACTCGAGCGCCCCTCCTCACGACATAGCCCTGCCACCGGGGCAACGGCGCCCCCTGCGTGCTGGGAGGTCCAGCTCAAAGCCAGAATGACGGCAGCGCCGCCGAAGAATCTGAGCCTCAGGCGCACCTTTGGCCGCAATGGGGGTAACTATCTTGCAGCGAACCTGGTAAGTTACAGATAGTTATGAAAATACTCCAACGCTACATACTCCGCGAGCATATCGGCCCCTTCCTCGCCGCGCTCGGCGTCCTCACCGGCCTCATGCTGCTCAATCAGCTCGCCAAGCGCTTCGGCGACCTGGTCGGTAAGGGGCTGCCCTGGTATGTCATCGCCGAGGTCTTCGGCCTGTCGGTCCCGTTCATCGTGGCCATGACCATGCCGATGGCCGTGCTCGTCGCGGTTCTCTATGCGTTCAGCCAGCTCAGCAGCGACAATGAGATCACCGCCATCAAGGCCGGAGGCGTCAGCCTACTGCGCTTCCTCTTCCCCGTCTTGATTTTCGCAGCCGCGATCGCTACGGGCATGGTATGGTTCAATGACGCTATCCTGCCCGAATCGAATCACGCGCTGCGCCAGCTGCTCACGGACATCGGACGCAAGCAGCCGACCTTCGAACTGCGCGAGCGCGTGGTCAACGAGGTCGTGCAAGGGAAGCTCTTCCTGCAGGGCGCGCGTATCGACCGGGCGCGCAGTGTGCTCCAGGATATGGTCATCTTCGACCTCGGCCGCAACGACGTGCAGCGGACCATCTATGCGGACTCCGGCCATATGGCCTTCAACGAGACCCAGACGGACCTCTACCTCACGCTCTACGACGGCTCGATGCACGAGCTGGATCTCAGCAACCCGCGGATGGACCAGCGGTCCTACTACGCCAAGCAGGTCATCCGAGTCCCGGGAGTCAGCAACGAGTTGCAGCGCGGTGGTTCCGCTAGTTGGCGCGACGATCGCTCGATGAACATCAGCATGATGCAGGAGGAGGTCGTCAGGCGACGCGTCCGCCTGCTCGAGCTCCAGGACAGCGTCGCCAGGATCATGGCCTTGCTGTCACCGATCCGTGCACAGCACACGCCTCCCAGTCTGCGCGGGCACGACACGCCAGACGAGATCAACCACGTCAGAGGGGCAGCCTCCGCTGACCATGAGCGTCCACCCCAAGACGAGCGCGTGCAGGCGCGGCGACGGCCTGAGGCCCTACGTGCGCCAGATCGCTCGCCGGGCGAGCAGTCCAGCGCACGCGCACGAGCGGCAGCCGAGGGGCGAGCGCGCAGCCTTGCACAACTGCGGTCGACATCGCGACGGGAACAGTGGCCGCCCGGCAGGCCCGCTGCTGGGTTCGCCACCTTCGTGCGCAGCGAACTTCAGCGTGCCGCGTCGCGCACGAACCTCCAGCGGCGCGAGATCAACCGCTACTCGGTGGAGATCCACAAGAAGTTCGCGATCCCGATCGCCGCCATCGTGTTCGTCATCATCGGCGCCCCCATCGGCGTCCGCTTCCCACGCGGTGGGATCGGCATGGTGATCGGCGTCAGCCTGACGGTCTTCTGCGTGTACTACGTGTGCCTGATCGGTGGCGAGGACATCGCGGATCGAGGCTACATATCGCCCTTCTGGTCGATGTGGGCGCCCAACGTGATCTTCACGGCCATCGGCGTCATCATCCTCTATTGGGTCGGGCGCGGCGGCACGCGCCGTAGCTACCGCCGGCTCCGCAAGTTGGCTCGGCTGCTGGGGCTTTCCGGGCGGGCCAACGAGACTGCGCCGCGCGTGCGAGGGAGCACGGCATGAGGACACTCGACCGCTACGTGGCCGGCCTCTACCTCAAGGTCTGGCTCATCTGCGTGTTCGGCGCTCCCATCTTGTTCATCGTCATCAAACTGACCGACGACCTGGACAGGTACTTGAGCCGCGGAGTCAGCGTGCAGCAGTTGCTGCTCGCCTACCTCTACGACTTCCCCTACCAGATGGCCCTCTCCCTCCCCGTGGCCAGCCTGTTCGGAGCCGTCTTCACGGTCGCGCTGATGAGCCGCCATTTCGAGATCACCGCCGCCAAGGCCAGTGGGGTGAGCTTCTACCGGATCATCGCCCCGATGCTGCTGCTGGGCGGCCTGCTCACGATCGGCGGACTCGCGCTCGGCGAACTGGTGCCGGTGACCAACCGTCTGCGAGCCGAGGCCCTGGGTGAGCGCCTCAGCGCACGCCGCAGCATGCGCACTCAGTTCGTCTACGGCGCCGATGGCGGACGCGCGTACACGATCAAGCGACTCGCGGCGGCTACCGGCCGCATCGATGGCATCCTGATCGACCGCGAGGGAACCGGGCCTGACTATCCGACCTATCGGATCTACGCACCGCAGGCAGAGTGGACGGGCGCGCGCTGGCTGATGCAGAACGGCTACCTCAGCTACTTCCCCAGCCAGGACCGCGCCGTGACCTTCGCCTTCGACACACTGCTCCAGATCGACTTCTCCGAGACGCCCCAAGACCTGCTGGCGGAACCCAAGGATCCCGAAGAGATGAACTACCGCGAGCTGGGCCGCTTCATCGAGTCGATCGAGAGGTCGGGCGGCGACGCGCGCAAGCTCGAGGTCGAGCGGGCACTGAAGATCTCCTTCCCCACAGCCTGCCTCATCGTCGTCCTCTTCGGCTCCGCCCTGGGGATGGCGACGGGCAGCAGGGGGCCGGCGATGGGCGTGGGAATCGCCCTGGCCACCGTGATGATCTACCTGCTGAGCGTGCGGATCGCACAGGGGATGGGTGCCGGCGGCATCTTGCCACCGATGTTGGCCGCCTGGCTCCCGAACCTGCTCTTCCTGGGGGTTGGATTGGTCTTGCTGGCTCGCACGAGGACGTAGGCGCAGCCGCCTCGACTCGCCTGCTTCAGCCCGGAACGACCAGCTCTGCCAGCAGCGAGTAGCCCCCGGCACGCTCGTCCGCGCGCCGCAACAGCGCACCGGGCTCCGCCCCGTCCTTGGGATGGCTGGCCACACCGACTCTCAGCCGCTCAGGGCTGCACTTCCCCGCGACATCCCGAGCCGAGAGGAACGACGAGAGCACTCGCTGCACCGCGACCTGCGCTCCCTCCGGCCCCGTGTCAGGCAACAACATCCCAACGCCGCGACCGTCGAACGTCCCCAACACATCGAGCAGCCGACAGCTGTCGCGGCCCTGCTTCGCCACCTCCCGTATCAGTTGCTCATCGGGCGGCTCCAGCTTGAAGACGGCCAGCGATAGCGGCAGCCGCCGGCGTCGTGCCCGCTCCAGTTCACACTCGAGCAACAGAGCGAATCCCAGTTTGTTGTAGCAACTCGGAACATCGCTCTTCAGTTTCTGGATCTCGAGCGGCTCGTCCTCATTGAACCACTCCAGTTGACTCTCACGACGCAACCTGAGCGGGCCCTCACTGCTGGCCACCGCCTGAGTCAACGACTCGAGGTAGTACAACTCCACCGCCCGCCGCGCCGAGGCCGCAAGCTGTTCAGCTAGCTCGCGAGCCGCATCTTTACCTTGCCCCGGCTCGAAATTCTCCATCCGTAGCGAGGCCAATCTCAAGCTCAGCGCAAGATCGCGTGCCGTGTTCGCCGCTATCGCGCGAACATCCTGGGCGGCCGCCTTATCGACTTTCATCCTGTTGGGCTCCCTGTTGCGCTCAACCACTGGATTCTGGCCTCCCTTCGCTCGCCCGCTCCTGCGCTTCCTCGGGCGGTGACCATATCACGCCACACCACGCACAATAGTGACCCTCTCCGATATCGACCGGCTTGCCCCACCCGTCATCCTCCGTGAGCACGCCGTATTGCATCGGCGCCCCGCAGCGCGGACAGATCAAACCCTCGCCCCGGCGAAGACTCGTCGTCAGCTGCTCCACCTCGTCCCCCGTGTAGGGATCCATCGAGATGACGAAGTCGTGATCCTCAGGCTCCCGGGTGCAGCGCAACACGATCCGTACACGCGTGCCGCCCGGCCGGCTGACCTCACGCCGGCCCGGCAGCAGCAGCCCGACACACCCGGGTCGAGGGCAGTCGATGACGACCGGCCGCCTCAAGAACTCCCGCTTGATCGCGGCGGCGACCGACTGTCCGCCTTCCTGGTCAGACCCGCGCGCGGGCTGCTGCCGGGCCGAGCGACCCGGATCGCTCTCGCGGCTCGCCCAGCGCTGCCTCATCCACACCACATTCTTCCCGCTCGCCATGATCTCCGGCTCCTGCTCGCTCCCTCGACCCTCAGCCCCTCGCAGCGGGCACGGTCGCTCGACGGCGCCCGAGCGCAGGAAATCTGCCAGGCGCAGCGCGGCGTGTCAAACACTCTAACTCTCACCAAGGCAGATAGTTAAGAGGTCTGGAAGCCTGCGCTACATTCCGGCGCCCGGACAGAACGGCCGTGCCTAGACGCCCTCACCGGTAGATGTGACCGAAGCGGCTCGCTCCTGGGCCGCTGAGCACCCCGCCACACCTATCCAGTATGTCACTAGCGGCGTTATTCTGAAACATCTGCTGACTGGCACGTCGCTCAGAACGTGTGTGGGTGGGCAAACCAGGAGGTTCCCTAACGTGGGATCGGCGCAGCGCGACCGGCCGCCCGTGGTCATTATCCTCTTCGGCACGCGTCCGGAAGCGATCAAGCTCGCGCCCGTGATTCGGGCGCTGGAGGCGCGACCCGAGCCCTTGCACGTCCAGGTCGTCTCGACCGGCCAGCACAACCAGCTCTTGGACGCGGCCATCTCCAGCCTGGACCTGAGAGTGGACGAGAACTTCGCGATCATGCGCGAGGATCAGGACCTCTATGATGTCGGCGCCCGCTGTCTCGATCTACTCCGCACGACACTGCGTGCACGGAGACCCGAGCTCGTCGTGGTGCAGGGAGACACGGCGACCGTCTTCTTCGCAGCGCTAGCTGCCTTCTTCGAGCGCATCCCAGTCGCCCACGTCGAGGCCGGGCTGCGCTCCGACGACAAGTGGCAGCCGTTTCCCGAAGAGATGTTCCGCCGGCTCACCGATGTCGTGACGGATCGGCATTTCGCTCCAACGCCGCAAGCGCGTGCGAATCTATTGCGCGAAGGGGTGCCGGCAGCACACGTCAACGTCACGGGCAACACCGTAGTGGACGCGCTGCGCATCCTGGCAAGCGCGAGGCGCGAGGTGCAGAACCCGGAGCTGAGCGAAGCGCTGAGCTCCGGTCGCCGTCTCATCCTGATCACAGCCCATCGGCGCGAGTCTTTCGGAGCGCCAATTCGAGAAGCATTCGAGGCTCTTCGCGACTTGGCCCTGACCCACCCGGACGATCTCTTCATCTATCCGGTACACCTCAACCCCAATATCCAGGCGCCGGCCCGCGAGATCTTCGCCAAGCTGCCGAACTTCCGGCTACTGCAGCCGCTCTCCTACGCCGATCTGGTCCAGGCGCTCTCTCGGGCCTGGATCGTCTTCACGGACTCGGGCGGGATCCAGGAGGAGGCCCCATCCTTCGGGGTCCCAGTCCTCGTCATGCGCGATGTCACCGAACGACCAGAAGGCGTGGAGGCGGGTGTGGCAGCCCTGGTGGGTACGTCGCATGGCCGCTTACTGGAGCTCGGCCGTCGACTTCTGGACGACGCCGACGAGCGTGAGCGGATGTCCCGTGCCCAAAACCCGTACGGCGATGGCCGCGCCGGCGAGCGGATTGCCGATATCCTCATCCACCAGCTGACAGGTGTCCCGCGACAGACCCAGGACTGGGCCTGAGGGCGCGCTCGAACCTAGCGCGCCAGCGCCTGCCGACGCACCTCTCGCTCCTCCTGCCAGCGTCTGCCCACCGCTTCAAACTCAGCCACGAGCGCCCGGCGCCGACTCACCAGCTCCTCGCGCAGCGCCCGCTTGCGGATGGCGCGCCAGAAGACTCGCGCGTCCTCGCGCACGATCCGCCAGCGATCACGCCAGCGCAGCGCGACAATCCCGGCGACCGGCAGGGCCACCGCCACGGCCACCAGCCCGATGGGCCCAGCCAGCCACCAGGCGGCGGTCAGCCAGAGCGCATAGGTGACGGGAAAGGCGAGCAGCGACGTGGCCAGCTTGATTGTCGCCACGGCTTCGTAAGCTGGCCGGTAGAGTCTCAGGCTCAGTCGCGGCGCGATATAGGGGAGATACCAGGCCACGCTGCCGATGGCTGCCAGCGGCAGTCCCACCAACAGAACGAGGCTCTGTACCAAAGCGTAGCGTAGCACGCTGCTCGGCGGGAACCGCTTGGGCAACTCGGCCTCCCTCACCCCGAGTAGCGCCAGGTCCTGCCGGTAAGTACGGACGGCCTCCGACAACCGCAGGTAGTGATCGTGATCCGCGACATAGAGCCAGGCCAGCGCCCGGGCGAAGCGCTGCAACCGCGGCAGACGGGGCGCCAGCCCTTCCCGGGTCCGCGGTGCGGCGAGTCGCCTTTCCGCCGCGTAGAGCGACTCCGCCGCTTCGATCAGCTCACGATCCTCGTGTTTCGGCAGGTTCAGCGTGACTTCCTCCAGCGCCTCCCGCATGGCCGTACTCAGCGACTCGACGGCGCCCCATTCATCGCGCTGACGCTTCTCGCGCCAGCCGGCGACCTCGAAAGGCCGACCGACGGCGGCGGCGACGCGACCCCGGAACGCGTGCTTGCGGTGGTAGGTCAGCCCGACCGGCACCACGCGTAGCCCCAGCTTCCAGTCCGCCGCCTCTTCCGCCTCGAACGCGATCCGCGCAGCGCCCGTCTTGATGCGCGCGATCCGAGCCTCGGAATGGCTGAGGCCCTCCGGAAAGATGAGCACCGCCTCATGACTCAGCAGCGCCTGCACCGCTGTCTCGAAGGTGCTCTCGTTGCGCCACGTCTCGCCGGGATGGTCCTGCGGCCGGAAGACGGGCAGAGCCGCCAGCCCTCGCAGCACGTGCCCGAGCAGCGGTTGCCCGAATAGCGGCGCTCGCGCCAGCGGTCGCACGCGCCGACCGGCGATCTTCAGGACCACCAGCCCATCCATCAGGCTGTTGGGATGATTCGCGATGACGAGCAGCGGCCCTTCCGGCAGGGGTCGGCCCACCCGGCCCAGCTCGTAGAAGTGGTCCAGGGCCCAGCCGGCGGCTTTCAGCACGAGGCGTGAGAACGCGGCGATCACGGTGGTCTCATCCGCTCTCAGAACACGCGATAGCTCAGCAGCTGTCGATCACCCGGAGTCACGTCGACTTCACCCAGCGATACCTCGTCCCGACCGTCGAACAGAAGTCGCACCTCGCGCCGTCCGGCGGGCACCCTCAGCCGCGCCATCCAGATCCGGTGCGGCACGCCGAGCCAGGCTCGCGTGTCGGCTCGCTCGGTCACCACGTTGACCAGGTTCGCCAGGATACCGACGACATCTCCGGCCGTCTCACCGCCCTCCTCCTCAGCCTCCTCCCTCAGCTTGGCGGCAGCCGCGTACTTGACGAGCGCCCGGGCGATCGTCTTCGCGTAAATCCCCAGCAGGCGATCTTGGAACGCCTGCTGCTGCAGCGCGC
>CANPVY010000212.1 GCA_947581845.1 uncultured bacterium
TATTGAAGTGCGGAAAGGACAAAAAGGTAGGCAGCGTCCGAATAACGCGGATTCTTCTCCCGGAGCTTGGCCAGCAGGTTCTGCCCTACCATACAGCCCCACCCGGTACTTCACTTTCCACGCTCAGAGCGGCAGCTCCTCTCATCGCCCGCTACCTCGCAGTCCGCGTCATACTCCCCCACAACCTCACGTGGGGCGCTCGCTCCGTCAAGGGCAGCACCGCCACGCCCCAACCGTCGCCCCGGCCGTTCAGGCGACCCGGTTCGGCCCCAGCCCCAGGGGCCGCGTGGAGTTCCCTTCCAGCCACTCCTCGTACAGCGGGAAGGCCCGACCGAGTTCCCGCGCCTCCGCCCGCACACGCGCGGCCACCGCCTCATCCTCTGGCGCCCGCAGGACCTCGTCGATCCAGGCCCCGATCTGCTCCATCTCGCTCGCGCCCATCCCGCGCGTCGTCAGCGCTGGCGTGCCGATGCGAATCCCCGAGGTCACGAAGGGCGAGCGGGTCTCGAAGGGAACTGTATTTTTATTCACGGTAATCCCGGCCCGCCCCAGCGCTTCCTCGGCGGCCTTGCCGGTGAGCCCGTCAGCGCTGAGGTCGACCAGAAACAGGTGGGTGTCAGTGCCGCCCGCCACGATCGTGTACCCTCGCTGGGCCAGCGCACCGGCGAGGGCACGCGCGTTGGCGATCACCTGTTCCGAGTACTTCCGGAACTCGTCGCTCATCGCCTCCTTGAGGGCGACGGCCTTGGCGGCGATCACGTGGACCAGCGGTCCGCCCTGGGTGCCTGGGAAGACGCTCTTGTCGATGGGCTTGGCCATTTCCTCGCTGCAGAGGATCAAGCCGCCGCGCGGACCCCGCAGCGTCTTGTGCGTGGTCGTGGTCACGGCGTCGGCGTGGGGCACCGGAGACGGGTGCAACTTGGCGGCGACGAGGCCGGCGATGTGGGCGATGTCCACCATCAACCGGGCGCCGACCTCGCGAGCGATCGTGCCGAACTTCCCGAAATCGATCGTGCGTGGGTAGGCGCTGGCGCCCGCTATGATGAGCTTGGGTTTGTGCTGAAGGGCGAGATCACGGACTTGATCGTAGTCGATGAGCTGGTCGTCCCTGCGCACGCCGTAGCCGACCACATCGAAGAGCCGCCCGCTGAAGTTGACCGGCGAGCCGTGTGTCAGGTGGCCGCCGTGCGAGAGGTCCATGCCGAGGATGGTGTCGCCGGGCTCGAGCAGCGTGAAATACACGGCCATATTGGCCTGAGCGCCGCTGTGGGGCTGCACGTTGGCGTGGTCGGCCTCGAACAACTCACAGGCACGTGAGCGAGCCAGCTCTTCGACCACATCCGCGTAATCGCAGCCGCCATAGTACCGCTTGCTGGGATACCCCTCGGCGTACTTGTTGGTGAAGACCGAGCCCATCGCCTCGAGCACCGCCGCCGAGACGAAGTTCTCGCTGGCGATGAGTTCCAGCCCCTCACCCTGCCGGCGGATCTCATCGAGTATCGCCCGATGGATCTCGCGGTCGACCGATTCCAGGTCCTTCACTTGAGGTTACCTCCACCCGACTTACCAGCGCCTAATCTATCCCGGCTTGGAGTTTTTCGTGCCGGGCACAGCGAAGCGCGCTGACGAGGTTCTGCGGCTCAGCTGATCCGCGCGCGGTGCAGCCCGCCAACGATCTCGATCCGCCGCTCGGCGATCCGGTCAGCCGCGTCGGCTGTGGTCAGCTTCTCCTCGCGGGCCAACTCGAAGACCTCGCGCAGGGTCTGGTAGATCTCGCCGGCCTTACGCTTCGAGCGGTCCGTGGTCCAGTCCGCCAGCTCCGAGTAGACGTTGATCAGGCCGCCGGCGTTGATCACGTAGTCCGGTGCATAGAGGATGCCACGCTCCTGGACCGCCCTGGCATCTGCGTGCGTCTGCAGCTGGTTGTTCGCCGCCCCGGCGATGATCTTGACCTTGAGCTGCGGGATGGTCTTGGAATTGATGATCGCTCCCAGCGCACAGGGCGCGAAGATGTCGGCATCGACACCATGAATCGCGTCCGGCTTAACGGCTTCGGCGCCAAAGTCCTCCACCGCGCGATCGATCCTGTCCTGATGGATGTCGGTGACGATCAGCTTCGCCCCTTCCGCCGCCAGGTTCTCACACAGGTAGTAGCCGACATGGCCGACGCCCTGTACAGCGACGGCCTTCCCTTTCAGCGAATCGTCGCCATACACCTCGAGCGCGCACGCCTTCATCCCACGGTAGGTACCGTACGCCGTCACCGGGGACGGGTCACCAGAGCGACCGGCGATGCCGACCACGAAGTCGGTCTCCATGTGGACGTAGTCCATGTCCTCCACCGAGGTGCCGACATCCTCAGCCGTGATGTAGCGACCACCCAGCGTCTCGACGGCACGGCCGTGCGCGCGGAAGATCATCTCGCGGCGCGGCGTCTCCGGGTCACCAATGATCACCGACTTGCCGCCGCCCAGGTTGAGCCCGGCCACAGCCGCCTTGTAGGTCATCCCCATCGCGAGGCGTAGCACGTCGATCAGCGCTTCCTCCTCCGACTCGTAGTTCCAGAAGCGCGTACCTCCGAGCGCCGGCCCCAGAGTCGTGTCGTGGATCGCGATGATGCCGTAGTAGTTGGCGGCAGGTTCGCGCGTGAACAGCACCTGCTCGTGCTCGTACTGCCCCATCGCCTTGAAGACTTCCATCTGCGCACCTCGTCTTTCTATGCTCTAGCGCTCCCTCTGTTACCCCTTCGCCGCCCGTGGCTGATAAAGCGACCTGGCGATGACCAGGCGCTGAATCTCACTGGTGCCCTCGTAGATCTCCGTTACCTTCGCGTCCCTGAACAGCTTCTCGACCGGATAGTCGCGCATGAACCCGTAGCCGCCGAAGATGTTGATGGCCTGGGACGTGACCCAGACGGCGGTCTCGCTGCAGAACAGCTTGGTCATACTGGAGAGCTGCAGATCCAGGTGCCCCGCATCCCAAGCCCGCGCCGCCCGGTGAAGCAGGCCTCGCGAGGCTTCGATCCGCGTGGCCATGTCCGCCAGCTTGAAGGCCAGGCCCTGGAAGTCCTTGATCGGGCGACCGAACTGCTCTCGTTCGCCGGCATAGGCGACGGCGTGCTCGAGCGCGGCCTGAGCGATGCCCAGCGCCTGCGCACCCACGCCCACGCGGCCACCCTCCAGGCTGGAGAGCGCGTAGATGAGCCCTTTGTCCGGGTCGCCAAGCAGCGCCTCCGAACCGAGCCGCAGGTCGTTGAAGGCGACGGAGACTGTCTCCGAGCCGCGCAGTCCCATCTTGTCTTCCTTCTTCCCCACCTCATAGCCCGGCGTATCGGTCGGTACGACAAACGCGCCGATGCCGCGCGCGCCGCGCCGCTCGCCGGGAGCGTCGGTCCGCACCATCACCACCAGCACGCCGGCCGCGGCGCCGTTGGTCACCCACATCTTCTCGCCGTTCAGCAGCCAACCGTCGCCATCCCGCTCGGCTCGCGCCTGCAGGCTGGCGGCGTCGCTACCGGCCCCGGCCTCGGAGAGCGCGAAGGCGCTGAGGATCTCACCCCGGGCCATCGCTGGCAACCACCTACGCTTCTGCTCCTCCGACCCGTACTTGAGAATCATCTCGGTCGGCAGCGAGTTGTGCACCGACAAGGTGATCGCCACGGAGGCGTCGCCCCAGGCGATCTGCTCCAGCGCGACCAGGTAGGTGAGCATGCCGAGGTTGAGGCCGTCGTATTCCTCCGGTAGCAGCATGCCGAAGAAACCCAGCTCGGCCAGCATCGGCAGCACGTCGGCATGGAACGTCTGCTTCGCGTCCCACAGGGCGGCACGCGGCCGCAGCTCCCGCGCGGCGAAGTCGCGGGCGAGTTCGCGGATCTGCTCCTGTTCCTCAGTCAGCGTGAAATCGCGATTCATGTCTGGTAGCGTTCACACCTACTTCTTGTAGCTGTAGAATCCGCGGCCAGCCTTGCGACCCAGCCAGCCGGCGTCCACGTGCTTGCGCAGCAGCGGACAGGGACGATACTTGTCCTCGCCGAGGTCGTTGTGCAACACCTCCAGTATGAACAGGCAGGTGTCGAGTCCGATGAGGTCGGCGAGTGCCAATGGCCCCAGCGGATGGTTCATCCCCAGCTTCATCACCTGATCGATCGCCTCGGCGCTGCCCACCCCCTCGTAGAGGCAGTAGACCGCCTCGTTGATCATCGGCATCAGCACGCGGTTGCTCACGAACCCGGGCGAATCGTTGACGACGACCGGGGTCTTGCCGAGGTCGCCGGACAGCTTGACGACGGTATCGGCGGTCGCGTCGGAGGTCGCCAGCCCGCGCACCACCTCGATCAGCTGCATCATCGGTACCGGGTTCATGAAGTGCATGCCGATCACCGATTCGGGCCGCCCGGTATGCGCGGCCAGGCGCGTGATCGGGATGGAGCTCGTGTTGCTGGCGAGGATGGCCGACTTCGGCGCCAGCTCGTCGAGCTTGCGGAAGATGTCCGCCTTGAGCGACTCGTCCTCCGGTACGGCCTCGATCACGATCTCCGCGCCGGAGACGGCCTTGAGCTCGGTGGCGGCCTCGATCCGCTTCAACGCCGCGTCGCGGCCAGCCTCATCCAGAGCGCCCTTCTTGACCTGGCGATCCATGTTCTTCTGGATCGTGGCGAGCGCCTTCTCGAGGATCTCGGAGCTCACGTCGATGAGCACGACGTCGAAACCGCTCTGGGCGAAGACGTGGGCGATGCCGTTGCCCATCGTGCCCGCCCCCAGCACAGCGACCTTCATCGTCTTGCCTGTAGCCATGTCTCTCCCACCTTGCGAGTGTTTTTGTCCTAGTGCGGTCAACGCGGCGACCCGCTCAGGGCAGATCGCGTGCGTTGACCAGCGGCCTCAATCCTGCCATACGTGGCGATTGCGACAGCCAGCGCGTGCGGAACAGCCATACGATCAGCGGCAGCGACAGCAGGGTCGTGGGCAGGCTGCCTTCGGGCCCGAACGCGCCGCCCGTCGCCAGTTCCGGGCCGCTCAACAGGGTATCGTAGCCGGGTACGTCGATGTCGATCCCGCTCACCGGCAGATCGAAGACGGCCGCCATCACCCAATTCCAGGCCCAGTGCAACCCGAACGCGACCCAAAGCGATCGCGTGCGCAGGTAGGCCAGCGCCATGATGATTCCGGCGAGTGCGATGTTCAGCAGCGCGAGGGCCGTCACTGCCGGGTTGTTCAGGTGCACCGCCGCGAACAACACAGTGGATAGGACGAGCGCGACCGGCACGCCAGTCCCTTCGACGAGCACCTGGAAAGCGTAGCCCCTGAACAGCAGCTCCTCCGTCAAAGCGGCGAGCGCCAGCAGCAGGGCGAGGCCACTCATGCTCTCCAGCCAACCTATGACCGTTCCCGCATCCGGTGCTGGCCGGAGCCAACCGATGACGGTCTGCAGGACGACGAGCAGGGCGACGAACGCGCCTCCAACTGCGGCGCCCCGCAGGAAGCCCGGCAGTGTCTCCTTGCCGAGCGGAAGTCCCATCGCCGCGAGAGGTCGGTGTTCCACCCATCGCATCATGATGAACGATGCGACCAGCATCGCCACAATCCCGAGTGTGCTGCGACTGGCGATGTTCCAGAACATCCCTCCCCGCAAGGACACGAGCGGCGCGGACGCGGTGGCGAGCAGCGAGTACGCACCGAATGTCAGGGCGAGGAACAGCAGCACGCGCCACGGACTGCGCAGCTTCTCCGGACCGAAGACGACATCCCGTGGTCTCACGCGGGCCGCCACTCCCTGCAAACAAAGAGCCCTCGAAGCTAGAAGAGCTCGAGGGCTCGTGAACGCAACCTGAAGGTCATAAGGACCGCCAGGCCGATCTTGACGAGATCCAAGAGCAGGAACGAACCTACGCCGAATTTCAGCGCGAGCACCAGACTGCCCGTGAGCAGCGCCAACCACGCCGTGCCGCCGGCATGGATGAGCACGACACCAACGGCCAGCCCGAGGGCGAGCCGCAGAACGCCGAGCGAGCGGCCGGCGATCGCGCCGACCGCATACGCCGCGACGGGAAAGGCCAACAGATAGCCGCCCGTCGGACCCAGCAGGTAGGCCGGGCCGCCACCCGCCGCGAAGATGGGCGCGCCCAGGGCGCCGACGGCGAGGTAAGCGAGCTGTGACGCGGCGCCGAGCCTCGGCCCGAGGGTGGCACCCGCCAGGATCACGCACAGCACCTGCAAGGTGAAGGGCACCGGCGTTCCGGGCAGGGGGATTGCCAGCCGTGCGGCGAAGGCCGTCGCCATGGCGAATACCGAGACGCCGATGGTCCGCCGCAGCGTCAAGCTCCGCACCAAGTCCTCGCGCGCCCAGCTCAGCGTGTGGCTCTGTAGTCTCACGGTCACAGCTCTATCGTTCCTGGCTTGCGGTTTACGGTTGAATCAGACACGCTCCACGCTCATGGCGACGGCGCTACCGCCACCCAAGCAGAGGGTCGCCAGCCCCAGCTTCGCGTCCCGGTCCTCCATCGCGTGCAGCAGGGTGACCAGGATGCGGGCGCCCGACGCTCCGATCGGGTGACCGAGCGCGACGCCGCCGCCATGCACGTTGACCCTATCCCAATCCCAGTCCAGCTCGCGCCCGTCGGCCAGCGTCTGCACGGCGAACGCCTCATTGATCTCGATCAGCTCGTAGTCGTCGATCGAGGTGCCGTCCTTCTCCATCAGCTTGCGGACAGCCACGATGGGCGCGAAGAACAGCTCCTGCGGCTCTGTGGAGCCGACCGCGTAATTCCTGATGCGGGCCACGATGTCGAGGCTGTTGTCCTTGGCGAACCGCTCGGAGGTGACGACCAGGGCCGCAGCGCCGTCGTTGAGTGTCGAGGCGTTGCCCGGTGTGACCGTGCACTCCTTGACGTCGGCGGGAGCGCTGTCGGCGAACGCCGGCTTCAGCTTGGCCAGCCTCTCGAGAGTGGTCTCCTTGCGCGGCCCCTCGTCCGTATCCACGACGGTCACCTCGCCCTTGCGCCCGGGGATCTCGACCGGAACGATCTCCTTCTTGAACTTGCCTCCCTCGATGGCCGCGACCGCTTTCATCTGGCTGTGATAGGCGTACTCGTCCTGATCGGCGCGCGAGACCTTCGCCTTCATGCCCGTATATTCGGCATGGCCGCCCATGTGGCGGTTGTAGAAGCCGCACCAGAGACCATCGTAGACCATCCCATCGACCATCTCGCGAGTGCCGAACTTCACGCCATCCCGATAGCCGTACAGGTAGTACGGCGCGTTCGACATCGACTCCATGCCGCCAGCGACAAAGACCTCGTCATCGCCAGCCCGAATCGACTGGGCGGCCAGCGCCACGGACTTCAGCCCGGAGCCGCAGACCTTGTTGATGGCCATCGCCGGCACCTCCGGCGGGATCCCGGCCTTGATCGCCGCCTGGCGGCCTGGGGCTTGGCCGACCCCGCCCTGCAGGACATGGCCCATGATGACGTCCTGAACCTGGCCGGGCTCGATACCGGCACGGGAGACCGCCTCGCGGATGACCACGGCTCCCAGCTCGGGCGCTTTGAGGCTGCTGAGTCCGCCCAGGAACCTGCCGATCGCGGTGCGCGTGCTGCTAACGATAACCGGAGTCGTCTTTGCATCTGCCATATCGCCACACCCTTTCAGTCTGGCCGGTCGGAGACCAGGGTTGGTTTCTCCTCGTGGGGCGCAAGATAGCCCCAGGGAATTTCGGGGTCATGCTCGAACAGCAGCAAGGTTCGTTCCTTCTTGACCCAGTCCAGCACGGTTCGCTTCGTCTCCAGGGTGACCAAGGGCGCCACGTCGTAACCCATGATCCAGGGCAGCGGGAGATGCGCGGTCGTGGGCACGAGGTCGCCGAGGTAGAGGGCGACTTCATCGTCAGAGTGGATCAGCACCGACTGGTGGTGCGGGGTGTGCCCGGGTGTGGGCAGCACCTGGATGCCGGGCACGATCTCCGCCGGCCCGTCCACCAGCTCAAGCAGGCCGGCAGCCTGGAGGGGGTCGAGGTTATGCAGGAGGTAGCTGGCCCGGAGGCGCTCGTTCTGCAAGTGCGCGAACTCCCACTCCCCCTGCTGTACCACATGGCGGACGCCGGCGAAGGCCGGGACGACGTTCCCGTCCGGGAGTCTCAGCGTATCACCGCCGGCGTGGTCGAAATGCAGGTGTGTGTTGATGACCACCGTCACATCGGAGGGCTGGAAGCCGGCGTCGCGTATGGCGTCCTCGAGCGCCGTCGGGTCGCCGTCGTTCTCGAGCCCGTACATGTCGCGGAACTTCGCGTCCTCTTTGTTGCCGGCACCGGTGTCGATCAAGACGAGTTCATCGTCGGTCTGCACGAGCAGGGGACGCAAAGCCAGGGGAACCCGATTCCGCTCGTCGGCGGGCATCTTCTTCTGCCAGAGCGGCTTCGGCACGACACCGAACATGGCGCCGCCATCCAGACGCTGGCCGCCAGCCGACAGCGCGTGCAGTCGGAATCGTCCCAGCTGGCGAGTCAGCGATTTACCGATGCTCAATGACGCAACTCCTCACGGCTCCGCTCGCCCTTCCTCTTGCGCTGCCTGGCAAGCTCCGGCGGATACTCGCCTCTCAGGTAGGCCTGCAAACGGCCCCAATCCACCACGCCCTGGTCCGCCAGCCGACCCAAGAAGCGAAGGAACAGCTCGGCGGTCGCCCTGGCGTCAGAGCCGGCCCGGTGGCAGCTGTCGACGACAATGGCGTAGTAGTCGGCCAGCACGCCCAGGCTGCGGCGCGGGAGCTCGGGATGCAGCCGCCGGGCCAGGCGCAGCGTGCAAACGCGCTCGCCGCCCAGCCGGCCCCTGCGGCAGCGCCTGAACTCGGACTGCAGGAACCGCCAATCGAAGCCGGCGTTATGGGCGACGAATACGGCGCCCTCCAGCACGCGGCGCAGCGACTCCGTCAGATCGACGAAGCGTGGCGCCTCGGCGACCATCTCGTCGGTGATGTTCGTCAGCGCCGTCACCGACGGCGGGATCGGCCGCCCCGGATTGACCAGCGACTCGAGGCTGTCCACGATCTGGCCGCCGCGCACCCGGAGCGCCGCCACCTCCGTCACCCGATCGCCCCGGGCCGGCGAGCCGCCGGTCGTCTCCACGTCCACGACGACGAAGTCCAGATCGCGTAGCGGCGTCGACCCGTAGCCGGCCGGCTCCTCGCTGAGCAGCCAACGCCCCCGGCTCAGCTCGAAGCGTGGATCGGCGCCCAACACCTCGCGCACCAGCGACGCGGCGAGGCGTGGTGGCCCCTGCCGCCACCCGAAGATCCGCTCCGCCAGCGCCGGTGCGCGTGCCGGGCCCGACAGCAGCAGCGAGACGGCCCGCTCCCGGAGCAGAGGAAGATCGTCCCAGCGAACACCCAGCCCGTTGTTCATCCTGTACCCCCACTGGGACCGCCCGGCGCGACAGCCGTCCCGGGCCGTGGCCTGCGCAGGCTCGCGAACGGGTTGCGGCGGGGCTGTCTGGATCTGCGCCGACACCGGGTCAGGCCGCGGCGGTCAGGGAACCAGCGGCGCGCGACCCGGCCGGAGGCAAGCTAACGTTAGCGGCAAGATAGGGCGGCCGCAGGGGCGGCGCAAACCGCCCCAGAGCGGGGCTATTTCGGCGGTGGGCGGCGGATCTCGGCGGGTGCCCGGGCGTGGCAACCGTCTAGGTCCTGTGGGCCAGGGCGGCGGCCAAACATATGTAGTCGGCCACCGCCAGCGCGTCGGGCCGCGCGCTGGGGTCGATCCCCAGCGAGCCTAGAAGCGCCGCGGCCTCCGGCCCGGAAAGGCGGTACTCGGGGGCCTGGCGCAGCACCTTCTGGATCTGCTTGCGCCTGCGGCTGAACGCCGCACGGGTGAGCTGCCGGAACGCCGCTTCCTGCTCCGGGGCCAGAGGTGACGGCGTCTGCGGCACGATGCGCACGACTGTGGAGTCGACCTGGGGCCGCGGGCGGAAGGCCTGGCGCGAGATGCGAAACAGCGCTTCCACGCGACTCACCGCCTGCACGCCTGCCGTCAGCGCACCGTACCGCTTGGTGCGCGGCCGGGCGGTCAGACGATCGGCCACCTCCCGCTGAACGGTCAGCACGATGAGCTGCGGTCGGGGCCGCCCGTCCAGGAGGTGGAAGATGAGGGGCGTGGTGATCGCATACGGGATGTTGCCAATCACCTTCAGAGGTTCGCCGCGGGCGAGCTCGGAGAGGGAGATCTCCAAGGCGTCGGCGTGCAGGATCTCGACGTCCGGCCGGCCCTCGTACTCGCGGCGCAGTTCAGCCGCGAGGTCGTCATCCAGCTCGACCAGCGTGAGGTGACCGACGCGCCCGACCAGGTGACGGGTCAACGCGCCGGTACCGGGGCCGATCTCC
>CANPVY010000213.1 GCA_947581845.1 uncultured bacterium
AAACTCACCGGGTCGATGCGGTAGACGTCGAGGAGGCCGTCATCGAGGCGCGCCTCGGGAGCCAGCCGGAAGCCGCCGCCCTCACAGCTGCCGTTCATCGCCGCCGTCATTAGCGCCCTGCCCTCCCATTCACCGCCGGGCCATGTGAGCCGGTAGACCTGGGGGCGGTAGTACAGCATCGTGCGGACCACGCAGGGGAAGTAGCCGGGCACCTGGAAGCGATGGCTGGCGCGGTGGCGTGCGACCTCGGCATCGAAGCCCACGCCGAGGGCATTGGCGAAGTACTCCCCACCGTTGACGCGGGCCACGTCGATGGCATGTACCTGTGGGTCCGCCAGGGCATCCACGGCCTGCTCGAGCCCCTGCCCGACCCGGCCCAGTGCCCTGGCGAAATCGTTGCCCGTACCCAGCGCTATGTGTCCCATCACCGCGTCGCGGCGCCCTGCAGCCAGCACACCGCTCAGCACGGCACGGGCGGTCCCGTCGCCGCCGGCCGAGACCACTACATGCCCGGCCTGCGCGGCCGTCTCGGCCACCGCACGTCCCTCGTCCTCCGTCTCGGTGTCAATGATCCTGAACTCGAGCTCGCGCTCGCGCAGCGCCTCCTCCAGGCCGGCCTGGCGGAGCGCGCGCGCCGCCAGGACTCGCCTGTTGAAGACGACGACGAATGTCCGTCCGTGAAGGTTGTGCGTACTTGGCAAGGCGGTTGGTCCTAGCCTCCCTGCAACTCCATCGCCAGCAGCTCCGCCGGGCCAATGACTCGTTCCGCCAGCGACCCAGCGAGCGTGTCCGCCTCCTTGTAACGGTGCGTCGCCAGAACCCAGGAGTGGCGCTTCAGATGTTCCAGCAGCTTGGGTTCCTTGGATCCGGCAAGCAGCAAGGGCTGAACGGGAACGGAAGGCAGCTCGGATACGAGAGCACGTAGCTCGCGCCGCGCACTGCTCACATCCGTGGCCTCGAGGATGATGAACCGCGCCATGCGAGCGATCGTCGCCAGCCTCTCCCCAAGCTCTCCGCCCGTCAGCGGCCCCAGGTCGAACGAGATCGGCAAGTAGTCCCGCTGGCGAAGCACCTCGCGGATCACATCCACGGCGGGCTCCGTCTCCATGGAAAAGCAGCCGAGGATCAACACGATGTTCGAGCTGACCTTGCCGAAGAGACGGCGTAGCGCTGGGCTATGCAGCAGCAGGTGCACCAGCTGCGCCACAGCGAGATCGTCGACGATGATCGCAGGCTCCGCCAGGTCGGTTATCCTGAGGTCGCGCTGTTTCGCGCCCTCAAGCTCCAAGTCCCAGGCCGACAGCGCATAGACCGTGCAGCCGCTCAGCTTCGCCTTCTTGAGATTCGTGCGTACTAAGCGAGCCCGGCTCAGATCCGCACCGCTGAGGTTCGCCTCACTCAGATCCGCCTCCTCCAGGTTGGCAGCCGTTAGGTCAGTATTAGCCAGCTTGGCCTTGTGAAGCTTCGCCCCCTGCAGATCGGCCTGGTTCAGCACTGCGCTCCCCAGGTTGGCGCCGCTCAGGTTCGCCTCCCTGAACAGCACGCCGCCAGCAAACGTGTTTCGCAGATCCGCCCCGCTCAGATCCGCCTGCGAGTAATCCGTATCGGCGTGAGCCGCACCTCGGAGGTCCGCGTCCCGCAGGTCCGCCTTCTGAAACTTCGTATGTAGCAAGCTCGCGCCCGTGATGTCGGCGCCACGGAGATCGGCCTCGTGCAGAAGGGTGTGGTCAAGGTCCGCCCCAGCCAGCTTCGCGCCCTGCAGCTTGGTTCGGTGCAGTTCGGCTCGGCTGAGGACCGCCCCACTGAGATCCGCCTCGCTGAGGTCCGCGTTACCGAGAATGGCCCGATAGAGGACAGCGCGCTCCAGCACGGTCTTGCTGAGGTCGGCCCTCAGCAGAAGAGCCCGCTGAAGGTTGATGCCTGGCAGCTTCGCGCCCTGCAAGCTCGCCCCGATGAGGTCCGGCACAGCCGCAGGATCGCTCTCCCGCCACGCGTTCCACGCCGGGACCCCCTGCCTGAGAACTTGAAGATGCTGCTCGTTGGCCATCCAGCCCGATCCTGGCGTTCAGCGAGACACCTGCCACCCTGCTTCAGCTCTCCACGCCTGACTCGACAAGCTGGCAGGGTGGCCCGGCGGGGAAAAGGCCTGGGGCAGTGCGTCAGACACGGCTTGCTGCGTCGCAGGCAATCTGCGGACAAGCCATTCGACGACACAAGTGGGCCGGGTGATGCGAGTGTCAAGTCGACCCGCTCGCGTGCACTTCGTCGGGCCAGATCGCCAGCTCGTCGACGCAGGGTTCACAACCGCTGGAGCCGAGTCTATCGTTGTGCTAAGAGCGATCTAGGATGGCGCACTTGGGCAGACAACTCGTGTCAGCAAGGTGCTGGCTCGCCGTGGCCCTGCTATCCCTCGCCATGACGGCCTGCGACGGCACCGGCGGGCCAGAAGACGAACGCGAGGGCGAGGGCGTACTGGGGGAATGGGTGTGGTCCGGTGGCTACAAACGCACCTACGTGCTGCACCTACCTCCCTCGTATGCGGAGGGCGAGCTCGCTCCGCTGCTCCTCCTCTTTCATGGCGCGGGCGACACCGGCGCGGGATTTCGGGCGACCGTCGCGATGGACAGCCTGGCGGACGATGCGAGGTTCATCACGGTTTACCCGGATGGTTTGGACGGAACGTGGTACGCGGATGACCTCCACTTCGTGCGCACGCTGATCGTGCACCTGTCGGAGGGCTTGTCCATCGACGCACAGCGTGTGTATGTGGCGGGGTTCTCCAGCGGCGCCGTCCTCTGCCACTACCTGGCCTGTACAATGAGCACGGAGCTAGCCGGCGTAGCCAGCGTGGGCGCGACGATGAAACTGAGCATCGCCTCCAACTGCCGACCTGTCGTTGGCGTGCCGATCACTTTCATCCACGGTACAGCTGACCCCGGCTTCCCGTGGGACGGCGCGTCGACCGGTGACGACGTCAACCTGTCAATGAGCCAGACCATCTCGACCTGGACGTCGCTGAACCAGTGCCCGAATGATCCGATCGTCCAGACGCTGCCCGACAGCGTTCCGGACGGTACGCAGGTACAGATCGATCTCTACGAGTCGTGCCGTGATGGCTCGGAGGTCGTGCTCTACAGCGTGTCCGGCGGCGGGCACACGTGGCCGGGCTCCCCACTCGAATGGCCCGAGTGGGCCGGCGCGGTGAGCCGCGAGATCAACGCCGGCCAAGCGATCATCGAGTTCTTCCAGCGACACCCTGGCGGCGAACAGCCAACCACCCTGGGGGAAAAGGCGGGA
>CANPVY010000214.1 GCA_947581845.1 uncultured bacterium
GCCCGCGCACGCCGTCCCGCCTCGATCACGTCCTCCAGCGTCGGGCCATACTTCGACTTCAGCCGGAACAGCGTGTCGATCCGCTGGCGCAGCCGCTCCAGCGCCGCCGGACTCAGGTCGATCGACTCCCTGTAGCTGCCCAGCCGTTCCCCGAGCTCCTGCAGCGTGTAGTACGCCGTGTCGAACAGCTCGCCGAACTCGCCCTCCGCCGTGGGATCGATCTTGGCCAGGGCATCCAGCTGGCGGCGCAGGCCGCCGCTTCGATCATAGAGCGAGCCATCCGAGGCGTAGATCTCGTCGTGAAGACGCGTCGCCCGTTCCAGCAGCTCCTCTGCATGGGCGAGTCGGCGTTCCTCATCGGCGAGCCGAAGGTCCTCATCCAGCTCACGCAGCTCAGCCGCCTCGATCTCCTCGACCTGGTGGCGCAGGAGTTCGGCCCGCTCCTCCGTGCGTGCCCGTCGCTCCTCAACCTCCGCCCGCTTACGTCGCACCTCACTGAGCTGCGTCCAACAGTCGCGCAGCTTCTCGGCCAGGGCGCTGGAGTCGCCGTACGCGTCCAGGATCTCTCGCTGCGGCCCCGCATGGAGCAGCGCCTGGTGCTCATGCTGGCCATGGAAATCGACCAGGGCCCGACCGAACTCGCCCGTCAGCCCAGCCGTCGCCGGAGAGCCGTTGATCCAGGCGCGGCTGCGGCCGCTGGCGTTCACCTCGCGCCTCAGAACCAGCCAACCGTCTCGGGCATCGATGCCCGCCTCGTCACAGCGCTGGCGCAGATCCTCGCGATCGCTGATGTCGAACACCGCCTCCACCAGCGCTCGGTCCTCGCCGGCCCGGATCACGTCGGTCGTCGCGCGCTCCCCCAGCAGCAGTGTCAGCGCCCCGACGATGATCGACTTCCCCGCACCGGTCTCGCCTGTCAGAACGACCAGTCCCGGCTCGACCCGCAGGCCGAGGTCCTCAATGACCGCATAGTTCTTGATGCGCAGCTCGGTCAGCACGACGTTTGACGGCCGTTAGGCAGGTTCAAGACGCGCGCTCTAACTGTCGAGTCGCATCCGCTCAGAGACATCGCCCCACTTGAGCTTGCGACGCAGTAGAGAGAAGAACGAACCACCAGGCAACCGAATCAGCCGAACCGGTTGCTCGGCCTTGCGAACGACGACTCGATCGCCTGGCTTCAGAGTCGACCCGATCTGCCCGTCGATCGTGAGGATGATGTCCTCCGGAGCGGAGACCATCTCGACGGTGATCGTCGCGCTCGCCGGCAACACCAGCGGTCGTATCGCCATAGTGTGCGGGCAAATCGGTGTCGCGACGATAGCGTCCAGCCGTGGGTCCAGGATCGGGCCGCCCGCCGACAGCGAGTAGGCTGTAGAGCCTGTCGGTGTGGCGACAATGACGCCATCGCCGCGGTACAGGCCGACCTCCTCATCGTCGACCCAGACCTTCATGTGCACCACGCGGACCAGCCCGCCGCGATGGAGGACCGCATCGTTCAGGGCATAGTACGACTCGCTGAACTCCCCGTCGTGCTCCGGCCGCGCGTCCAGTGCCATACGCGCGTCGATCACGAAATCGCCCGCTGCGATCCGCGCCAACGCGTCCTCCATCTCCTCCACGGCAACCGCGGTGAGGAAGCCCAAGCGCCCCAGGTTGACGCCAAGCACCGGTGTCCCCGCAGGGCCAGCCCAGCGAGCGCCGTCCAGCAAGGCCCCATCGCCGCCTAAGGTGATGAGCAGGTCGATCTCCTTGGCGCTCGCCGGAAGTTCGGGGCCACTCGCGCCTGTCTCCACCCGTAGCCGCGGACCCAGCAGCAGCTCGAAACCGAGCGCGGGTGCCACCTCGAGCAAGTGCGCCAGCGCGGTGCTAACGTTAGTGTAACGCGGGTTCCCGACTACTCCGATTCTCTTCATCTGATTACGGGATCCAACTCCCAGGACAATGATCCAGCAGGGTCAACAGGCCGTCAACTCGCTCAGCGACCGGGGCTTGACACGCCTGACTTAACTCTCGCGCTCCACGACGTGGATCGCCAGCCCCTCCAGGATCCAGCTCCGGATGCCCGCCGCCTGCAACGCGGCGATGCCTTCCTCGGCCAGACGTCGTGCTGTCGCGCGCGCCTGCTCCGTGCCGAACACCCCGGGATAGGTTGCCTTGCCCAACTCACGATCGGAACGCGGCCCCACGCCCTGCGAGCCCAGCTCCTCATCGAGCAGATCGTCGGCGATCTGAAAGGCGAGGCCGATGCTCTCACCGTAGTCCGTCAGTGCGGCGAGCGTTTCCACGCCGACTCGACCCACACGGCCGCCCAGCCGCGCCGCGGCCCGGATCAGCGCGCCGGTCTTGCGCCGGTGGATCTCACGCAACTCCTCGCCGCTCAGCGACCGACCCTCCGCGATCAGGTCGAGGACCTGGCCGCCCACCATCCCCATCGGCCCAGCCGCTTCCGACAGCTCGCTGACCAGGCCGGCGCACTCGGCTGGGGTGAGGCCGAGCGCCTTCGCCTCCTCGGCGACCACCCAGCTGGCGAGCGGGACCATAGCCGCCGCGGCGACTGTCGCCCGCTCGACGCCGAATGCCCGATGGCAGGTTGGGCGGCCACGACGCCAATCATCGTCGTCCATGCACGGGAGATCGTCGTGCACCAGCGAATACGAGTGAACGACTTCCAGTGCCGAGGCCAGGCGAACCACGCGGTTGTTCACCTGATGACCCGAAACCTCGTAGCTGGCGAGGAAGAGGATAGGCCGGAAGCGTTTGCCGCCAGCTTCGCAGGCGTAGCGAATCGGCGACGCTAGCCACTCGCTGACGCCATCCAGGTAATCGTCCAGTACCTCAGCGAGGGCCCGGTCCACGAGCTCCCGAGTCCGTTCGAGGTAAGCGCTGAACTCGTCCATCAATTACTGCTCGGGCGGCTCGAAATCCACGTGACGCTGCCGGCCCCGCCGGTCCACCAACACCTGCTTGAGTCGCCCCTCCGACTCGCTGATTTCGCGCTCAGCGGCACGGATCAGTTCCATACCTTCGTCGAACAGACGGAGCGCCTCCTCCAGCTCCAGCTCCTCGCGCTCGAGACTCTGAACGATCTGCTCGAGTCGGTCGATCGTCTTGCCCAGACTCAGTTTCTTGCTCACCACCGCTCTCGCCGAACGCTTCCAGCCCACATCGATGAAGCCCTCAGACCTCTTCGCTCACGCGCTCCGCACGCGCCTCCACTCGTCCATCCCGTAGCCGTAGTACGAACGTCGACACGCGCCTGAAGTCCGCCACCCGTCTCAGGACATGCCCACGCTCGTCCAGCGCCAGGGCGTAACCGCGTCTCAGCACCTCCATTGGACCGAGAGCCTGAAGCCTGTGGCGCAGACCGCCAATCACCAGTCGGTGCCGCTGCAGCGCATCGCCCATCGCCTTCAGCAACTGCTGCTCAAGCCGCTCGATCCGCTGCCTGCCACGCGTCACGCCGCTAGACAGCGCCGTCGCCACGCGCTCGCCAGCGTTCGCAAGCTCCGTACGCAACCTATCCCGGTCAGGAACCGCGATCTCCGCCGCCGCAGACGGCGTCGCGGCTCGGTAATCGGCGACCAGATCGGCCAGGGTTACATCCGTCTCATGGCCGACCGCGGAGATGACTGGCAGCGGCGAGCGTGCGATGGCGCGCGCGACGACTTCGTCGTTGAAAGCGCGGAGATCCTCCACCGAGCCGCCGCCCCGCCCTACGATCAGCACCTCCGCTCGCGCGGCCTGGCCAGCGTGGCGGAGGGCAGCGACGATGGACTCTGCCGCACCATCGCCCTGGACGCGAGTCGGGTAGATCAGGATGTCCGTCCAGGGGGCACGGCGCCGGATGATGGAGACGATGTCGCGGACTGCCGCCCCTTCGAT
>CANPVY010000215.1 GCA_947581845.1 uncultured bacterium
GGCCGTCTGCGAGGGCTACTGCGGGACGGTGGCGGTCGGTTGCTACGTTGTGGCCAGCATCTTTGTCGGTAGGGACAAGTGCGACGCGATGTATGGAGGATGCCTCGACGGATGCGTGACGGCGTTGCTCGAAGAGCGGGAATGAGGCTGCGCCACCCGCGTCCGGGAGTGTTGTCAGCGAGCGCTGCGGTCGGTGCGCTGGCCGCAGCGCTCTTGACGGCAGCCTGCGGCGAGCAGGTCGATCTGCGAGGGAGCTCGCCGTCTGCAGCGGAGGCGGTTGACGCGGCGGCTGATACGGTGGCTGTACTGACAACGCGTTGGTTGGTACCGCCGGATCCTGGGCTCGATCCACCACTCGCGGCGCCGGTATCGATTGAGGTGGATGCCGAGCGGCGTCGATTGTTGGTTCTTGAGCTGCAGCCGCCCGAGCTCAGGGTCTACGATCTGCTGGACGGGCGTCTGATTGCGGGCCTGGGCCGGGAGGGCGACGGGCCGGGTGAGTACCGGCACCCCATCGACTTGGCGGTGAGCAGAGGCGGCCTGGCGGCCGTCCTGTCGGTGAGTGGGCGCGTGACGTACTGGGGGCCGGACGCGAGTCTGGCGGGTCTCGTCCGCAGCGGGGGAGGCCTGGCGACCGACATCGTGGCGGCGCGCGGGGATAGCTTCTACGTCAAGGCCGATCGCTTTCCGCCCGAGGACGTGGCGGAGTTCCGCGTGGTCACCCGCGACAGCGTGCTCGATCGGCCGCGCTACCGTGATAGCGGGCTTGCGGGCACGGAGGAGCCGGGCCGGGCGCTCAGGAACCATTCGTATGCCGTGGCCGCGACCGCGAATGGGGATCTGCTGCTGGCGCCTCCCGGCCAGGAGTATCTCATCCTACGCATCGGACCCGAGGGCAAGCTGAAAGAGACGATCCGACGACCCGAGATCGCGCCGCTGCAGCGCAGCGAGGAGGAGGTCGAGGCGATTCGGGAACGGATACGACGGGGCTTCGCCGCGGCGGGCCGTGCGGTGCCGACGAGGCTCCAGGTGCCGCTCTACCGGTCACACGTGGCGCGTTTGGCCGTCGCGCCTGATGGAACGATCTGGGCACTCACCCAACGGGGCGACGGCGACGTGGCGGTCATCGACCGCTTCGATGAGGATGGCAGCTTCTCTGGCAGCTACCGCGTCGTGCTGCGGGTCAGCGAAGTGGCGGTCGGGCACGATGCCATCTACCTGCTGGCGCACTCGGCGCTCGATGTGCCCGGTATCGCCGTAGCGCCGCGGCCACGCTCGCGCGGTGCAGACGGTTGACAGGGGGCTGGAGAGTCAACTGCTGGTCGAGATCGAGAACGTGCGCTACCGCTATGGCCGTGCTCCGGTCTGGGCGCTCGACGGCATCTCGGTGCGGATCGAGCGCGGCCGGGTGGTCGGGCTGGTGGGTCCGAACGGATCGGGGAAGACGACCCTCTACCGCCTGATGCTGGGGTTCATGCCGCCGCAGCAGGGCCGTGTGAGGGTGGCCGGCATGGCGCCGACGGCCTACCGCAAGACGCGGGGCATCGCGTACCTGCCCGAACAGGTCAGGCTTCCCGGCCGGGTGCGGGTCCGCGAGCTCGCGGTCTTCATGGGCCGCCTGGCCGGGCTGCAGGGAACAGCGTTGAGCGGTTCTATCGATGGCCTGATAGGGACGTTGGCCCTCGAAGACAAGGCCGACGCCCTGATCGGCACTCTCTCCCACGGGTACAGGCAGCGGGTTGGACTGCTGGCCGCGCTGTTGGGGGACCCGGAGTTGCTGCTCTTCGATGAGCCGGCGAGCGGCCTCGACCCGGCATCAGTCGCCGTGCTGCGGAGCCTGTTGCGGGCACTCAAGCGTCGCGCTCGGACAGTCGTCGTTTCCTCGCACAATCTGCTCGAGCTCGAGCGCGTATGCGATGATGTGTACGTCCTGAGGCACGGCCGGTTGCTTGGGCGATGGTCGCAAGAGGAGATCGAAGGTCGGCCCGACGTCTGGGTGGTGCAGCTGACACCGGGATCAGTCGCCCTGGGGCGTCGGTCGGAGGGGGTGTGCACGGCGCTTGGCGGTGTGCGCATGGCCGTCGACGAGGTGGCGTTCGCCGACGAGCAGGCTGCCCGCAGCTACGCGGAGAGCGTCAGGGTCGCAGGTGACGCTGCCGTCGAGGCGATCGAGCGGCGACGCTTCGACTTGGAGTATCTGTTCCACTCTCTCGTACAAGAGGAGCACGGGAAGGGGGAGGCCGGCTGATGCAGGCTCTGCGGTTGGCGCCAGCCATCTTCCGCTTCCTGGGCCAGGACGTGATCCGCGCCCGCCGGGTGTACTTCTCCGCGGTGTTGGGCTCCGTCGCCGGCGTTCAGACGCTCCTCGCATGGCGCGCGGCAGGGCCCGGACTCGAGGGTTTGGCCACCATCCACATGCTGGCGCTGTGGATCATAGCGGGGCCTTTGTGCAGATCGTGGTTGGATGAAGATGTCCGCCTGGGCTACGCCGCCTTCTGGCTACAGAAACCGCTGACGACCTTCGATTTCTATCTCGCCTGGCTACTCGCGCTCATCGGCTGGTCGATCGTCGCCGCGGCGACCCTCAGTCTCGCCGGCCTCCCCGCCTTCGCCATCGCTGCGGGGTCGCCCTGGGAGATCGCTGGCGTGCTCCTCGGCAGCGGTTGGATACCCACGCTGCTCGTTGTCCTGAGCTTCCTCGGCTCGGCGCTCGGCGCCCGCAACAGCGGAACCTTCGCCTATGGCGTGCTGTTCGCCGGCTTTGCACTGCCGGGTTTCGCTGACGCCGTGTGGCTGGGCCCGGCCTACGACATACTCGGACTGATTCTCCCGCCCAGCTGGGCGGCGCTGGAGGTGGTCCGCCTACTTCGCGCCGGCAGCGTGGGTGCGGCAGCCCTCGAGCTGTGGCCGATCATGCTCTACACCTGCGCTTGTGCCAGCCTCACTCTCCTGCTGGCACTCAACACGCCGGCGCGTCTGACGCGCGCGGGTTAGCGGCCAGCGGCAGTGTCTGCCGGTTGGGTGCGGGCGTGAGCGATTGCGCGGTGTAGCGCGAGTGATTATCATGGTTGAGAACAGATCTCAGCCCTGACCCAGCTGACCGGAGGCCCAGCGCTCCCGTCGATGTGCCCGTCCAGTCACACCGATCCTGC
>CANPVY010000216.1 GCA_947581845.1 uncultured bacterium
GCCGCCGAGATCGCCCTGTCCCTGACCCTGCTCACGGGGGCGGGCCTGCTGGTGAACAGCTATGCCCGGCTTCAACGAGTCGATCCGGGGTTCGACGCCGAGGGTCTGCTGCTCATGCCGATCCGGCTCCCTCGCGCGTACGACACCGATGAGCGCCGGTTCGCCTTCTTCAGTGGACTCGATCGGCACTTGCGGTCCATCCCCGGCGTGCGCTCCGTCAGCTGGATCGAGGATCCGCCGATGGGCTACGGGAACTGGCACTCCGAGATGGCCCTCCAGGGCGCCGACCCGAACGCCGAGCCTCCGAACATTCTCTCACACAGGGTCGGGCCCGGGTACTTCCACACCATGGGGATCCCTCTCCTGAGCGGCCGCGACTTCGAGCGGGAGGATGACGCCTCGAGTGAACGGGTCGCGATCGTCGATCAGGCCATGGCCGAACGGTACTGGCCCGGCCTGAATCCCATCGGACGGAGATTGCGGCCCACCTACGAACCCGAAGATCACTGGTCCACCGTGATCGGCGTGGTGGGAGCCATCGTCCAGGCATCCCCAGCGGAGGAATCCTACCCTCATGTCTACTTCCCCTACCTGCAGAACGCGTCGGACCTTCGGAGCGTGGTGGTCCTGCGCACCGATCGGGGGCTCGAACGCGTCGCCCCTCAACTGCGCGCCGCCGTGTGGGATCTGGATCCGGACCTCCCCGTTCCTGTGGTCGAGAAGATGCAGGACCGGATCGGTGATGTGCTCAGGCTTCGGCGCTTCCGCACACTGCTGGTGAGCATCTTTGCGCTCGCGGCCCTGGTGCTGAGCCTCGCCGGCATCTACGCCCTCATGCTCTACCTGGTCACCGGACGGTTCCGGGAGATCGGCATCCGGATGGCCCTGGGGGCGGATACCGGACACGTGCTCTGGACCGTCAGCCGGCAGAGCCTGCTGCTCATCGGGATCGGCACCGTGGTCGGACTGACGATGGCGGGAATCGCTTCGCGCCTGCTCGCCGGGTTGCTCTTCGGAATCTCCCAGTTCGACGTCCCGACCTACGTGATCGTCGCCGTCGTCTTCGATACGGCCGCGCTCCTCGGCTGCCTGCCGCCGGCCCTCCGGGCGGCGCGGCTGGATCCGATGCTGGTGCTCCGGGAGGAATAGGGGCGGTGCGGACCACGGGCCGCGCGTGACTGTGCCAAAGACTGTGCTTTAACCCCCCGGTGCCCACCGTTTCCCACCGTTGTAATGCCTGCCGAAAGCCCGAGATTTTGTTGACGTGTCGTTGCTGACCGGTGTTGGGTTTGGCCTTGCACGCAGGAGGTCGAGGGTGGAGCTTCGCACCGCCTTCGGCGGCGCTCAGTGTGAAGGTGCCCCTAGCGGGGCGCCTTCACCGCGAGTCCCTTCCGCTCCACTAAGGCTGTAATTCCAACACTTACACCGTGGCCGGGACCTCTCTCGATGGAGGGGGCACCTCGCCCGCGACTGAGAACTGTGCCAAAGACTGTGCTTGCCCCCCGGTGCCCACCGTTGCACCCCTGCCGAAAGCCCGCGATCTTGTTGACGTATCGTTGGCGGCCGGTGTGGTCCCTGCGCCCTACGTGTTTCGGTTGCGGATCCTCAGGCTCATACAGGCGTTCAAGCTTCGCAGAATTGGCCCGCTTGAGTTCGACCACGAGCAGAACCCAGTCAGTGGCGAAGTTAGTCGAGTGATCGCGGAGCACGTCCAAGAATCAGTCCGCTCTCTGCTCCTGGATGGATTCCTCGTCCCTCGAACGACATTGTGCGGCCTAGGTTTGAGACGACACCAGCTACGCCTCACGAGCGCTCAGGCCGGTGACCGCCAGATGCTACCTAGGATTCCACACAAGGCCCACGCATGCCACACGAGCTGACCCGCAGCGCCGGGGCGCTGCTGCTCGCTTACCTCCTCGGCGCTACCATCGGCGGCTGCTACTCCAGGCCCCCTGGCGACCCGCGTGACACGGCGCTGCTCGCCATCATCGAGGGCTCGTTGGATCGCGCGGTCCCACAATACACCGCCATGGATGAGATGCTGCCCGACACGCTCTTTCCCAGGACGGCGCGCCCGGACGCCACAATTCTAACCAGCAACTCAGCGTGGTGGACCAGCGGCTTCTTTCCCGGCAGCCTCTGGTACCTCTACGAGTATACCGGGGACCCCGAGCTCCAGCAGCGCGCCCTCGCCAGGACCCGGGCGCTGGAGCGCGAGAAGCTGAACACCAGCGACCACGACATCGGCTTCAAGATATACAACAGCTTCGGTCACGGGTGGCGGCTCACCGGTGAGAGCGCGTTCCTCCCCGTGCTGATGACCGCCGCCCGCTCCCTAGCCACCCGGTTCGATCCCCGGGTGGGCGCCATCCGTTCCTGGGGCACGCACCCCGACATCACTCGTCGCTATCTGGTCATCATCGACAACATGATGAACCTGGAGCTGCTCTTCTGGGCCGCAAAGTATACCGGCGAGACGTCGCTCTTCGACATAGCGGTCAGCCATGCCGACCAGACGCTGGCGCACCACTTCCGGTCTGACGGAAGCAGCTATCATGTCGTGGAGTACGACCCCGTCACCGGCGAGGTCGTGCGCAAGCGCACCGAGCAAGGTCACTCCGACGCCTCGGCCTGGGCGCGCGGGCAGGCCTGGGGCCTCTACGGCTACACCATGGCGTTCCGCGAGACCGGGTACGCCCGCTATCTGGAACAGGCGAAGAAGATCGCTCGCTTCATGCTCACCCATCCCCACCTCCCCGACGATCGGGTCCCCTACTGGGACTTCGACGCGCCCGGGATCCCCAACACGTACCGGGACGCCTCCGCCGCGGCTATCACCGCGTCCGCCCTGCTCGAACTGAGCCGCTTCACCGAGGATTCGCTGCGCACGGTCTACCGAGACAATGCAGTGATGATCTTGCGGACGCTGAGCGGGCCGACGTACCGCACCGAGCCGGGAGGGAACGCGCAATTCCTGCTGCACCATGGGGTCGGCAACCTGCCCGCCCGAAGCGAGGTGGACGTTCCGCTGAGCTATGCGGACTACTACTACATCGAGGCGCTGCTCCGACTGCGGCGGCTCGTCCAGGGCTCGGTCGAGTCCGTCCGGCTCGTACCGGTGGGAGTCGGCTGGGCGGGATCATCGGTCAACGCCGTGATATTTCGCCAGCACGGTCTGGTGACCCACGACGGCACCCAGTACGCAGGGTTTTACGACAGGGATGGGCAGATGGTCCTGGCGCGACGCAACCTCGGCGAGACGGATTGGCAGACCCACCGGACGCGTTACAGCGGCAACGTACGGGACGCCCACAACACCATCAGCTTAGGAATCGACGGGCGTGAAGTGCTGCACGTCTCATGGGACCAGCACGGCGGTGCGCTGCGCTACGCCCGGAGCGTGGCCCCCGGCCGCCTCGAGCTGACAGACCCGTCCCCCATGACCGGGGAGGACGAACAGCAGGTCACCTATCCTCAGTTCTACACCCTGCCGGACGGCGACCTGATCTTCCTCTACCGCGACGGTGCTGCCGGCGACGGCGACGTCGTTGTCAACCGTTACGACGCATCAGCCGACGCGTGGAGGCCCGTCCAGCATCCCCTGATCGACGGCGAGGGCCGGCGCAATGCGTACGTCAATCAGCTGGTGGTGGACGAGGACGGCGGCTGGCACCTGTCGTGGACCTGGAGGGAGACGTGGGACGTCGCCACCAACCACGACATCTTGTACGCGTACTCGCCCGACGAAGGCGCAACCTGGCAGCGCTCCACAGGCGAGGCGTATACGCTCCCGATCACCGAGGCGACGGCCGAAGTGGCGTTCGCCATCCCGCAGCGCCGCGGACTCATCAACCAGACCACCATGGCCATCGACGCGCGGGGGCGGCCGCACATCGCGACCTACTGGCAGCCCGAGGGCGGTAACGTCGCGCAGTATCAGCTCGTCTGGCATGATGGAAGCCGATGGCGCGCGAGTCCCATCGGGCACCGCACCAGGCCCTTCGCGATCGAGGGCGGCGGCACGCGCCGCATGCCTATGTCGCGCCCGCAGGTCCTGATCGGTCCCGAGCGAGCGGTCTACGTCGTTTTCCGCGACTTCGAACGCGGCGAGGGGATTTCAGTAGCCATTTCGACAGACCCCGAGCGCGGCGATTGGAGGATCCGGGAACTCTACGCTCCCTCCGTGGGCCTCTGGGAGCCCGTACACGACCCCGTGGCGTGGAAGCGGTACCAGCAGCTCCACCTGCTGGTACAGCGCGTGGGACAAGGCGAGGGAGAGACGCTCGAGGACGTGGCACCCCAGCCGGTCACGATCCTGGAATGGGACGCCCACCCGTTTCGCTAGTGGGTGGCTCAGCGGTTTCGAAGTCCCTCCTTGCGGCAGCGACGGTTGCGGTTTATTTAGTGAATGTTCACTTACTTCGGCACTGTAAGCGGATGAGAACTATGGCCAAACGGTTACGAAAAGAGGAGCGGAGACGTCAGGTCCTCGATACAGCGATCGGAGTCTTCGCCCAGCAAGGGTTCCGCGGCACCACCACCAAGCGGCTCGCAGCCGCGGCCGGAGTAAGTGAAGCAACGATCTATCTCCACTTCCCCACCAAGAAGGCGCTCTACAAGGCAATCCTTGAGGCGAAGATACGCTCGCTGGATCCAATGCTCGCGGAGTTGGCGGCGGCAGACGAGAGGTCATTGAAAGAAACCTTGCGCGGCGTAGCCAGCGCGATGCTGCGGAAGTACAAGCGCGATCGCACACTCCTTCGCCTCTTGCTTTACAGCGCA
>CANPVY010000217.1 GCA_947581845.1 uncultured bacterium
TCCCATGATCGAGCTCGGCGACAGCGCGGACGTGGAGATCGATGCGTATCCGGACACGGTGTTCACCGGCCGGGTCACCGAGATCGCTCACAGCTCGATCCAGGGCGGCACGCTGGGGCTCAGCGGTACAACGTCGGACCAGGCGGTGGACTTCGAGGTGGTCATCCGCCTCAGCAACCCGCCGGAGAACCTGCGAACCGACCTCTCGGCCACCGCCGATGTCGTGGCGGAGATGCGCGACAGCGTGCTGAGCATCCCGATCATCGCGCTCACACTCCGGACACCGAAGCAGGAGGAGGAAGAGCCTTCCGCCGACACGGGGAGCGAGTCGATCGAACTGCTCGAAGAGGAGGAGGAGCCCGAGGAACTGGAAGGCGTGTTCGTGGTGAACGAGGACAACACGGTCAGCTTCCGGCCCGTGAAAGTGGGCGTGGCGGGGCGCGAGCACTTCGAGGTGCTGGAGGGCCTGGAGGAAGGTGAGGTCATTGTGGCGGGGAGCTATCAGGCCATCCGGCAGCTCGAAGACGGGAACCATGTCAAGCCCACGCGAGAAGAGCGCAGCGAGAGCGATTGAACGCAGGGGAACGAGAATACATGATGATGCCACCTGACAATGCTGTCATCCTCACGCAGGAGCTGAAGAAGGACTACGAGCTCGGCGCCGAGACGGTCCACGCCCTGCGCGGGATCGACATGCAGATCAACAAGAACGAGTTCGTCGCCATCATGGGGCCGTCGGGCTCGGGCAAGTCGACGCTGCTGAACCTGATCGGCTGCTTGGACACGCCGACATCCGGCCAGTACTGGCTAGGTGGCCAGGAGGTCTCGCAGCTGGATGACAACGAGCTGGCCCGAATCCGCAATCGTCAGATCGGCTTCGTGTTCCAGACCTTCAACCTGCTGCCGCGGACGACGGCGCTCCACAACGTCGAACTGCCGCTGATCTACGCCGGCGTGCCGGCGCGTGAGCGTCATGAGCGAGCGACCGAGGCCCTGGACGCGGTGGGTCTGGCCGACCGTGTGACGCACCACCCGAGCGAGCTATCGGGCGGCGAGCGCCAGCGTGTCGCCATGGCCCGGGCCCTGGTCAACCAGCCGTCGCTGCTGCTGGCGGACGAGCCGACCGGCAACCTGGACTCCGCGACGTCTGAGGAGATCATGGAGATCCTGGTGCGCTTGCATGAGCGGGGTGAGACCATCCTGCTCGTTACGCACGAGCGGCACATCGCGGCCTACTCGAACCGATTAATCACCCTGAAGGACGGCAGGATCGAGACCGACGAGCACCATACGATCGGCGTGCCGATAGCATGAACGTCTTCGATGCGATGATCCTGGCCCTGCGACAGGTATGGGCCCAGAAGCTTAAGTCCTTCTTCACACTGCTGGGCGTGATCGTCGGGGTCATGTTCCTGATCTCGGTCATCGCCGTGGTCGAGGGGATGAACCGGTACGTCGAGGAGGACTTCGCCAGCTCCATCTTCGGGATCAACACTATCACGATCGAGCGCGTCCGCTCGCGCCGGGGCGGTCGTGAGGACGCGCGCACGCGGCGCCAGCGGTCGCGCAACCCGTGGGTCAAGACGGCCGACGCCGAAGTGCTGAGGGAGAAGGTGCCGGACATCTGGTACATGGCCTACAACGTCGACCGCTTCATGCCAGAGGTGCGCAGCGGTGAGAACAAGCGCAAGAATGTTCGGCTGATCGGCGTGACGGACCAGTATCTTGCTCTCCAGGGTTGGGATGTCGTGGAGGGGCGTGGCCTGACACGCATCGACGAGACGCGGGCGATCCGAGTGGCGGTGATCGGTGACGCCATCGCCAAGAAGCTCTACCCGGACAACTCACCCTTGGGTCAGGACATCCGCTTGGGGCCGTTCCGTTATCGGGTGGTCGGCGTGCTCGAGCGTCAGGGCGGCCTGATCGGCAACATCCGAGACGCGTCAGTCGTCATCCCCTGGGGCGCGTACCAGGCCGACTTCTCGCGCCGCCGCGACGTGGTCGACCAGATCCAGATCAGGTTCAGGACGAGCGAGGCGATGGTCGCGGGCCAGGGGGCGACGGAGGAGATCTTGCGAGCGCGGCACCGGCTGCGGCCGGGCGAGGAGAACGACTTCTCGATCGAGACGGCGAGTGAAGTGCTCGACGCCTGGAATGCCGTCAAGAACGTGCTGCTCGCCGCGGGGCCAGGCCTCGTGGCCGTCGCGCTCGTCGTCGGTGGTATCGTCATCATGAACATCATGCTGATGTCGGTGCTCGAGCGAACCCGTGAGATCGGCGTGCGCAAGGCGCTCGGCGCGCGCCGCATCGACATCACGCGGCAATTCCTCGCCGAGTCGGCCACGCTCTCCAGTGTCGGCGCCGGCCTGGGCATGGCCATAGGCATCGTACTGGCTAAGCTGGTGGATGTGGCGACCCCGCTACCGGCGTCGGTGCCCGTGTGGTCGATCGTACTGGGCGTAACCCTGGGGATGTTCGTGGGGCTGGTGTTCGGGGTCTACCCCGCCATCCGGGCCTCGCGACTCGATCCCATCGTGGCGTTGAGATACGAGTAACCGCGAGGTAGTCATGACGATCAGGGGAGTGCAGGAAGGTGTGACCATCGCGCTGCAGGCGCTGAGGCAAAGTAAGGTGCGCACCGGACTCACCATCCTCGGCGTCGGGATCGGCGTGCTGGTCGTCGTGCTGATGGCGGCGGTAATTCAGGGTGTGAACAGCAGCTTCGACGTACTGGTCGAGGCGTCCGGGGCCAACACCTTCTATGTCGTCCGCTCCTACGGCGTCGAGATGAGCACCGGGCTGGAGGACGAGGATCCGACCTGGCGGCGGCGCCCACCGATCCCGGCACGGTTCGCTCGTTCGCTGGAGGCCCTTTCCACTATCGAAAACTCCTTCGCATCGGCCGACTTGTCCTGGCTGCCCAGCAGGCTCAGCGCCGGCGGCAACGAAACGGAGGCCAGCATACTGGCGGTGCCGTCCGACTACATGCAGACCGACGCCGGCGATATCGTGGCCGGACGCTTTTACACGAAACCGGAGGAGGAGGCAGGCCGGCCGGTCGCGGTGATCGACAGCGCCACGGCGCTCGACCTGTTCGCGCCACTCGATGCCGTAGGCAGAGACTTCCGCATCGGGGACCAGAGCTTCGAGGTCGTCGGCGTCTACAAGCACCCACCCAACCTGTTCGCCAGCCTGGGCGGCAACCGGATCTTCGTCCCCTTCAACACGGCGCAGAAGTACCTGCTGAAGGGCATCCGCTGGATCAGTTTCGATGACCTCGTCTGGCTTACTGTCGTCACGAAGCCGGTGATCCGACTGTCTAGCGCCATCGATCAGGCTACGGGGCGCCTGCGCGCTCTACGAGGGCTCGCTCCTGGCGACGAGAACAATTTCGATGTCGTCACGCAGGAAGAGATGATGGATCTCTGGAACCAGCTGACGGCCGCCCTCTTCGCGGTGATGTTCGCGCTCTCCAGCGTCGGCCTCATGGTGGGCGGTATCGGCGTGATTGCCGTCATGGTGGTCTCGGTGACGGAGCGTACCCGCGAGATCGGTATCCGCAAGGCGCTCGGCGCCACACGGCGCGACATCATGTGGCAGTTCCTGGTGGAGGCGGCTACGCTGACGACCGTGGGCGGTGTCTGCGGGCTCGCCGCCGGTGCGCTCATCGCCTGGGCGCTCGCGAGGTACACGCCGGTGCCGGCGGTCATCCCTGTATGGTCGATCGTCGTCGCTATCGCTGCGGCGGCGTTCACCGGGATCGTGTTCGGCCTGTTTCCCGCGATCCGCGCGGCACGCCTCGACCCGGTGGCCTCGCTGCGCTACGAGTGACCGCCGAATGGTCGAACTGCTCGCCATCACGCCACACCCTGACGATGCCGAGCTCCTGTGCGGCGGCACGCTGATCCGCGCTGCCGACCTCGGGCAGCGAACCGGTATCCTCGACCTGACCGCCGGCGAGTCGGGGTCACGGGGCACGCCGGAGCAGCGTAAGGCCGAGTCACAGTGCGCAAGCGAGATCCTCGGACTCGCCGCGCGGGTCAACCTCGGGCTGGCGGATGCACGGGTCCAGAACGATGAGGACAGCCGGGTCCGCCTGGTGCAGGCGATCCGGGAACTCCGCCCGCGGACCGTGATCCTCCCCTACTTCGAGGGTCGCCACCCCGACCATCGCATCGCCTCGCAGCTGGCCTACGACGCCTGCTACCTCGCGGGCCTGCGGAACTATGGGGCGGCCGGTGAGCCCCACCGGCCGGCCAAGGTTCTCTACGCGCTCGCCTATCGCGAGCACGCGGTCAAGCCCACGTTCGTCGTGGACATCAGCGATGTCTTCGAGCGCAAGCTCGAAGCGGTCCGCTGTTATGGCTCGC
>CANPVY010000218.1 GCA_947581845.1 uncultured bacterium
CCAGCCGGTGCCCTGGGTGCGAACTCTGGACGACATGCGTGGCGCGTCGATCTCGCGGCAGCGGCTCAATCTTCTCTTGGTGGGCATCTTTGGTCTTACCGCGCTGGCCCTCGCGGTGATGGGCGTCTACGGGCTGGTAGCCTATGCGTTCTCGGCGCGGACGCAGGAGATCGGGCTGCGCCTGGCTCTCGGCGCTCAGCCGACCCGTGTCCTGACGCAGTTCCTTGGCCAGGGACTGCGAGTGTCAGTGGTGGGGGTGGCTATCGGTCTAGTACTCTCATTGCTCACCGCTCGCGGGATGGAGAGCGTGCTCTTCGGGATCACCGCCCGAGACTCGCTCAGCTTCACAGTCGCGCCAGGCTTATTGCTGGTTGCCGCGCTGCTGGCCTCTTTCCTTCCAGCCTGGCGAGCCTCGCGATCGGACCCGCTCGAGGCACTCCGCTACGAATGAGCGCCACGGTGCTGCTGGTCACCGTGGCGCTCTGAAGTGAAGAGATGTGGAAGCCTACGCTCGATCGGCGAGGTACTTGACGCCTTCGAGAAGCATGTCGATGTGCTTCGTCGAGAGATAGATATGGGTTGACACCCTCACCCCGTGGGTTCCGGCCTCTCGCGACCCGATCGTTCTGATCACGATGTTGTACTTCTCCCTCAGATAGTTGACCATTCGAGCGGGTTCGACGCCTTCCACGGAGAACGCGGTAAGTCCACCACTGAGGTACGGGTCGCGGCTGGTGTGCAGGCGGACCCCGCGAATCCCGGCCAGTTCGGCCTTCAGATAGCCGGCGAGGGTCTTGACCCTTCTCTCGATCCGCTCCCTACCGATGGCGTTCTGGAAGTCGATGGCCTCACCCAGCGCGAAGATGATCGGATCCGCTCTCTGGCCCAGCGTCTCGAATCGGCGAGCCGTCTCTCGGCTATCCCAGCCCGAGCTGGCTATCGTCGGCCACACCCGATCCTGGATGTCCTGCCTGACATAGAGCAGGCCGCAGCCGGTGGGTGCGCCAAGCCACTTGTAAGGGCTGGAAGCGAAGAAGTCTGCCCCCAGCTCCCTCATGTCCAGGTTCAGCATGCCTAACCCGTGGGCGCTATCGGCAAGCAGCACAATGCCCCTCTCGCGCGCGATCCGGCTCAATTCCCGTATCGGAGCTATGAGCCCCGAGATGTAAACGGTGTGGCTGATGCTGATGATCTTCGTCCTCGCCGTGATCGCCCGCTCAAAGGCTTCGGTGATTTCCTGGACGTTCTGCGGAGGGAGACCGATGGGGATGTCCCGAACCGTTATCCCGTATCGCGCCGCCTTCAGCCTCCAGGGATGAATACCCGCAGGATGCTCCATGGTGGACATCAAGACTTCGTCACCTGGTTGCAGGTCCAGGCCGCTGGCCACGAAGTTCATCCCTTCTGTCGTGTTCCTCGTCAGAGCGACCTCGTCCGGCGAAGCGTTGATGAAGCTGGCGAGTTTTCGCCTTACTTCCTCTCGCTTGGGCGGGAGTACAGCGTAGCAGTCACAGGGGTTGGTGCACTGGACTCTGAAGTACTTGACCAGGGTGTGGAAGACGGGCCTCGGCATCGGGCCGATGGTGCCGTTGTTCATCATGATGAGCCCGTCTTCAAACATGAAGTGCTCTCTGACGGCATCCCAGTAGGCTCCGTCCGGCGATGGATCCTGCAGATAATCCTGATTCAGAGAGGCCAGACTCTCATAGACGGCGGCGTTCAATCGGTTCAAAGCTACGAGGGAAAGCGCAGAGCTTCCGAGCAACATCCTCACGAAGTTGCGTCTGGAGTAGCCTTCGAAGCTCTTCGCCAGCGCGACCTGTTCGTGCCTGGTCATTTGGAAGCCTCCTGGTTATGGCCGGTGGGTTACCGTACTAGAGTACAGTCGCGACCGTGAGTCAAGCCGTTCCGCTACGAGGAACCCGGAGCCCCAGATCAGGGAGAGCGCGGAGCGGGCAGGACGGGCAACGATCTTCACGGATCGGGCGGCTCTTGGCAGGCAGCAATAGTCGATACGAGTATCTGCTCGTGCGCCACTCCGGCGGCGCTAGAGCCGCAGTGCGGTTGCCGTCGCGGGTTCGGCTCGCTCGCCGGCCTGGGGGTTGACGGACACCCCCTCAGGGCCCCACCTGTTGGGCGGCGCGTGCCGGATCTCGAACGAGGCTAACAGGTCGTCGCCCATGAAACTCTACGTCGCGGTAGCCATTGGCCTGGTTGGGGGCCTTCTGTTGGGACTCATCGCGGCGGTCAGCGGATCGCCCGTGCTTCTCGCCATCGCCGAAGGGATCGAGCCCATCGGCCAGGCGTTCGTGGATCTGCTCAAGATGGTTGTCATCCCGCTGGTCGTCGCCGTGATCTTCGTCGGCGTTGGCGGGTTGGGGGACCTGCGGCGCCTGGGCCAGCTGGGCGGGGTGGCACTGCTGTTTTTCGCGGCGACGAGTGCCGTAGGCGTTCTCATGGGCATGGGTGTGATGCAGTTGTTCCTCCCGCTTGCCAGCGAGAGTGCCGCCCAGGCGGTGACGGCCGCGTCGGCTGAGGCACCGGTTCTGCCGGGACCGATCGAGTTCTTGCTCGGCCTCATCCCGAGCAACCCGTTCCAGGCGGCGGCCGAGGGAGCACTGCTGCCGCTGATCGTGTTCACGATCTTCTTCGCTGCCGCCACAGGCGCGCTTCCCGAGACTGACCGGGATCGGCTGCTCTCCCTGGGAAACGCGGTGACCGCGGCTCTCATCAAGCTCGTCCACTGGATCCTCTGGCTCGCGCCCGTTGGCGTATTCGCCCTGGCGGCCCCGGTCACGGCGCGGGCGGGCTGGGCCATGCTCCAGAGCCTCGGCGCGTTCATCCTCGCCGTGCTCGTCGGGTTGGTCGTGTTCGTGGCGGTGATCTACGTGCCTGCCGTGAGATTTCTGGGCGGTATGCGCGCGAAGGCGTTCCTCAAGGGCTCGCTGAACCCGATCCTGATTGCGGCCAGCACATCGAGTACGGCCGCCACCTTCCCGGCGATGCTCGAGGCTGCAGAAAAAGAATTGCAGCTCGCGCGCAGCACGACGAGCTTCGTGATCCCGCTGGGTACAGGGATCGGCCGCATGGGCACGGCCTTGTTTCAGGGTGCGGGGATCGTGTTCCTCGCCTGGCTGTTCGGCGTGCCGCTCGCCGCTACCGGGATCGGTGGCGCCGTGCTGGCCACTTTCATCGTGTCGTTCACGGTGGCGGGCGTGCCCGCCGGCGGCGTGGTCAGCCTGGCGCCGGCTCTGGGCGCCGTCGGTGTTCCTCTCGAGGGTCTCGGAATTCTGCTGGGCGTGGATCGCATTCCCGACATGGCTCGCACCGCGACCAACGTGACCGGCATACTGACCGCAGCGGTGGTGGCGGACAGGCAAGCCGATGGCCGATGACGGCGGGCCCGTCGCCAAGATCCAGGCCAGCGCGGACCTGCGCGACGACGTGTTCGCGGCAGTCTGAAGAGCCTGGGTGGAGCGGCACCGCTGTCCTCGGCGCAAGCCTTGTCATCCGGCCTGCCAGGTATCAGTTTGTCCACCGCTTCAACGGATCCCAGCCGGTCCTCGGCTTCCACAGACCACGAGCCCGCCGCGGTTCGAGGCGGCTCGTTCGCGGCGGGAGTCCGGTGTGCGCCGTTCGGCGCTTATGGGAAAACCCTCGAGCTGCGAGGCTCAACGCGCGAACTCGACCCAATCCAGGAGGAGCGACCATGGCCGATACCAGCGCCCCAGGGGGTGGGCTAG
>CANPVY010000219.1 GCA_947581845.1 uncultured bacterium
CTCCCAGCGCTGCCGGCTGGGGCGCGTCCGCTCCTCCAGAATGCGCAAGAGGAAATCGATCTCGGTCGATCCAAACGAGGCGCGCAGGTTGGGAAGGATCACCGGCCACCCCCGAAAAAGAGTAAGCCATCGTACTGCCCGAGCCCCCTTCTCCCCTCGTTCCGTACCCGGGAACCGGGAGGGGGTGCCGCCACAGCGAAGACCTTTCAAGCGATTGGGAAGGCGAATAGGAGGGATCCGACACGTCTCATCCGTATGCCGGTATGCTGGCAAAGTTCCGCCCCGCCGATGGTCCGGACAGGACGGACCGAACGTCCGCTGGCAGGTTCGCTTGACTCGGTCTTGACTCGTGCCGCCCAGGTTTCACTCGTCTGGAGAACACGGAGGTGCGTTATGCACACTGCACGGATCGCTTCGCTCGTTGCCGCGCTGCTCCTGGCAGCACCATTCACTCTGCTTGCCCAGCAGGAGTCGGTGCTAACACCGGGTGACCGCATTCGAGTCACCGCGCCCAGCATCGGCATCGAGCAGCTGGTATGTACCCTCTCAGCCTTCAGCCCGGACAGCGTGGTCGTGGAGGACCGTGGTACGCTGCTCTCATTGCCGCTCGCTTCCGTCACGAAGCTCGATGTCTATCGGGGTCAGCGGTCGAAGGCGGGAAAAGGGGCGGTCACCGGGCTCCTGGTAGGCACTGGCGCGGGCACCCTCTTTGGGTTGATAGCCGCCGCGGCATCGGACGTCGAGGAGACGGAGTATGCGTTAGGAGGCGCACTCATCTTTGCCGGACTGGGTGGAGGCGTTGGCGCGCTCATTGGCGCGGCGGTTGGGCAACGCAGGCCAGTGGACCGCTGGGAGCCCGTGCTCCTGTACCCGAGTCAGGGCAGGCTTCCACCACCTGCCGGCCCACGGCTAGCGATCGGCGTCTCACTGCGCTTTTGACGGAGGGCTACAGCCATGAACGCTCCACGGGTCGCTTCACTCGTCGCCGCGCTAGTCGTGGCAGCACCATTCACTGTGCTTGCCCAGCAGGAGTCGCTGCTCGCGCCGGGTGAGCGAGTTCGAGTCACGGCACCCAGCATCGGCGTGCACGAGCGGGTGTGCACGTTCTCGGCCTTGCGGCGGGACACCGCGCTGGTGATGGATCGTGGTACGCTGCTCGCACTGCCGCTCGCTTCCGTCACGAAACTGGAAGTATCCCGAGGTCGGGGTTCGAGGGCCGGGAAAGGTGCTGTCATCGGGCTTCTCGTGGGCACCGGCGCGGGCGCTGCTCTTGGGGTGATAGACCTCGCAGGGGAAGATGAGGTCGCGGAGTATCTGTTCGTCTTCTATGCCGGGCTCGGTGGAGGCGTTGGCGCGCTACTCGGCGCAGTCCTTGGGGCGGTCAGTAGGGTGGACCGCTGGGAGCCCGTGCGCTTGTACCCGGTGCGCGTGGGTTTGAGATCGCAGCGCAACGGCGTGCTGACACTCTCGCTATCGCTCAATCACTGACGCCGGCTCGGACAGGCAAGGTCGCGAATCATCCTCCAGGCAGACTGGTCCGCTCGCCGGGCGTTTCGCTTTCTCCGCGGGCCAACGCGATTCCTGCCTTCTCATCGACCAGCATGAGTAGCAGGAACCCGATGACGAAGAAGGCGATGATCGAGGCCATCGCCATCCGGTGGCTGCCGGTGGCGGCGACGACGACGCCGAAGGTGAAGGGGCCGGCGACGGAGGACAGCTTGCCCGAGAAGGCGAAGAAGCCGAAGAACTCGCCTTGCTTCTCCTCCGGGATCATCACACCCAGCAGACTGCGGCTCGCCGCCTGGTTCGGGCCCACCATCAGCCCGATACCGACGACGGCGATCCAGAAGCCGGTGCGCGTCTCCGCGGTGGCGCCGATGATCGCGGCGATGGACAGGACCACCAGCGTGATGGCGATCGTCCACTTACCACCGATCCAGTCGTTGACGAACCCGAGCGCGAAGGCGCCGACCGCGGCGCAGATGTTGGCCGTGATCCCCAGCTTGACCAGGTCCGCCGTCTCCATGCCGAAGACGGAGCTGGCGTAGATGGCGCTCATGAAGAAGAGGGTGACAAGCCCGTCGTTATAGACCAGTCGTGCCAGGATCAGCTTGGCGACTTCGCGATAGCTCTTCAGGTGCTGGAACGTCTCGGCGACGCGGCGGAATCCCTGCGTGACGTAGGACGTGCCCGGCATCGACGTGGGCCGGGCGCGCTCGCGCAGGAAGAGGAAGAGGGGCATCGAGAAGATGCCGTACCATGCCACGACCAGCAGGTTCGTCGCCCGCACGTTGAAGTAGCCATCTTCCGGGAGCGACTCGACCATGGCGAGTGCGACCAGGAGGGCTAGGAGGCCGCCGCCGACATATCCGGCCGCCCAGCCGTAACCGGAGATGCGCCCGATGTTCTTTTGCGTGGCGATCTCGGGCAGGAAGGCGTTGTAGAAGGCCTGGGTGCCTTCGAAACCGACGTTCGCCACCACGAACAGCACGGCGGCGAGCATCGCCATCCCCGGCCCCATGAAGAAGAGGGTTGCCGTGAAGACGAGCGCCTGTACCGTCGTCACGGCCAGGAAGGCCTTCTTGCGACCTGACGAGTCGGCGATCGCGCCCAGCACCGGCATCGACAGCGCGATGATGATCGCCGAGATGTTGACCGCGCGCGTCCAGAGAACCGTGCCCCGCACCATATCGCCGACGATCACCCGGGCGAAGAACTCGCTGAAGATGAACGTGACGATCAGCGTGGTGAACGCGGAGTTCGCGAAGTCATACAGACACCATGACGCGATCTCGCGGCGTCGCACGGGAGGGAAGCCGCCCTTCACGACGCCGTCTCCCGGGCCGTGGTTCGCCCGGCACCGCTCGCCTGCCAGTCGGCCTCGATGGCGTCGAGCTCGGCTGCCAGCGCCTCGCGCTGCGCCAGCGCTCGGTCACGAAGCTTGGGGCGGCGATAGATACGGAATAAGAGCTTCATGTCACCCCACACTTCCACACACCGCTCCGCCCAGCCCAACGCTGCGAAGCCGAGCACGGGAAACAGCAACGCTGCCAGCACAGCCGCCAGCGCTCCCCCGAGCCAACCGGCCAGCACCATCCAACCGATGTAGGTGACGGGGAAGGACGCCTCACCAGCCAGCAACTTCACCGTTGCCACCGTCTCATCGGGCGGCCTCAGCAGTCGCGCAGCGAGCCCCGAGAAGAGGTAGGGAAGACACCAGGCCGCCGCTCCCAGCGCCGCCAGCGGCAGTACCAGCGCGAGTAGCGCGCAGCGCCGCACAACGTCGCGAACGACGCGACGCGTCTCGTGCCGCCGTGGCACATCGACTTCGCCACTGCCCAGCCACTCCAGTCGCCGGCGGTGGCGGCGTAGCGAAAGCGCGGTTCGCTCGAACCGCCCCGGATCGGCGGCTCGCAGCCAAGCGAACTGTTCCGCAAACCGCTGCAAACGCGGGAGCCGCGCGCGCAAGCCCACACGCTCCCGCCAGCCAGCCAGCCCGCGGACCCGAGCCTGAACAACCTCGGCGGTCTCCACCAGCTCCCGATCCGAGTGGGCCGCCAGGTTCAGTGTGTATCGCTCCAGCCCCTGCGTGATGGCGCGCGTGAGCGACCGGACGGCCGTGGGGCGATCCGCCTCATACGCTTCCCGCCACTCGCTCACCGTTAGCGGCACACTCACGCCCACAACGACACGGCTGCGGAAGCGCTGCCTATGCTGGTAGGTGAGACCGATGGGGACGACCTTCACACCCATCCGCCAGCCCGACTCCTCCTCGGCCGACAGTGCCATGCGGGCCGTGCCCGTCTTCAACGGCGCGAGTGCCGGCCCGAAGTGGCATTTTCCCTCCGGGAACAGCATCAGGGCCGCGCCGCGCCGGAGCGCCGCCACCGCTTCGTCGAACACCTCCCGATTCCGGTGCAGCTGTTCCGGGTCATCCTGAACACGGTACACGGGGAGCGTGTCCAGCGACCGCAGCACCGGCCCGAAGATGGGGAGCTCGAACAGGGGAGCCTTGGCGAGGGTACGGACCCGTCGCCTTGCCGCCCCCAGGACGAGCAGCGGATCCATGAGCATGTTCGGGTGATTACCCACGATGAGCAGCGGACCCTGGGGGAGTTGGGGCCCGCTGCGCTCGACACGGTAGAAGGTGCCGGCCGCCCAGACCGTCGCCCGGGTGACGGCACGACCGATCATGCCCATCGTGGTCTAGCCAATTCGTGCTCGTGGTGGACCGGGTTCAACCGATAGTCTCTATTAATAGCGAAAGAACCGCCCCGTCTCCACCGCCGCCCCACGCCGTGGCAGATGGTCCCGTGCGCAGGGGCGCCATGCCTGGCGCCGGCGGCAGTGCCCCAGTATCTTGCCACATCCAACGGCATTGGAGGACCGGCAAGTAGCCGAGGCGGCCGGGTACGACTTATGCAGCTATGCAGTTGAGTTGTAGCACACCCATCGCGCAAGTGGCGGCCGCTGGGCCGCCGTAACGCCCGTCCGGATCCCCCGGAGGGCAGCTCGTCTGCGGAGCCCGCTAAAGGAGGCAAAGATGTCGCTACAGGACAAACTCGCGGAGAAGATCGAGGCTTGGCGCCCGAGGACCACCAAGCTCCTCAAGGAGCACGGTGACGCGAAGGTCGGCGAGATCACAATCGCTCAGGCGATCGGTGGCATGCGTGGCGTGAAGTGCCTGGTCACCGATATCTCCTACCTGGACCCGAACGAGGGGATCCGTTTCCGCGGCTACACGATCCCCGAGACGCTGGAGCAGCTGCCCAAGGTCCCAGGCGCGGAGATGCCCTACGTCGAGGGCCACACGTGGCTGCTGCTGACCGGCGAGGTCCCGAGCAAGAAGGACGTCGAGGAGCTGGCCGGCGAGTTCAGGAAGCGCAGCGAGGTGCCCAAGTACGTGTTCAACATGCTGCGCGCGATGTCGCCCGACACGCACCCGATGACGATGTTCTCGGCGGCGATTCTGGCGTTGCAGTGCGACTCGGTGTTCGTGAAACAGTATCAGGAGGGCATTGACCGGTACGACTACTGGAAGCCGACCCTCGAGGACGCTTTGAACCTATGGGCCAAGCTGCCGCAGCTAGGCGCGTTCATCTACCGCCTGAAGTACAAAGGTGACAAGCAGATCAAGCCGGATCCCAAGCTCGACTTCGGGGGCAACTTCGCGCACATGATGGGGATCGATAAGCCGTACGACGACGTGGCACGGCTCTACTTCATCTTGCACTCGGACCACGAGAGCGGCAACGTCAGCGCGCATACGGGCCACCTGATCGCCAGCGCGCTGTCCGACGTCTACTACGCGTCCTCCGGCCTGATCGACGGGCTCGCCGGCCCGCTGCACGGCCTGGCGAACCAGGAGGTGCTGCGCTGGATCCAGGGCGTGATGGAGCAGATGGGCGGTAAGATCCCGACGGAAGAGGAGATGAAGCAGTTCGTGTGGGACACGCTGAACTCGGGCCAGGTCATTCCGGGCTTCGGGCATGCGGTCCTGCGCAAGACCGACCCGCGTTACATGGAGCAGCGGAACTTCTGCCTGAAGCACCTGCCTGATGATCCGATCTTCAAGTACGTGGACATGCTGTTCAAGGTTGTCCCGCCGATCCTGCAGGAGCAGGGCAAGGCGAAGAACCCGTGGCCGAACGTGGACGCGCAGTCCGGTGTCATCCAGTGGTACTACGGTTTGACCGAGTACGACTTCTACACCGTGTTGTTCGGCATCGGCCGTATACTCGGCGTCGTCTCGAACATCGTCTGGGACCGTGCGCTCGGCTATCCGATCGAGCGGCCGAAGTCGGTGACCACGGCGATGCTGGAGGAGGTGGCCGGCGCTAAGTAGGAACCTGTTGGATCGAGGTACGCTCGGGGCGCACAGCCCAAGCGTTGCCTACCGCTGTCATGCAAGGGGATGTCTTCGGACATCCCCTTGTACGCTTCTACGGATCCTGCCGCTCCGGCAGGGCACGGCGGAGCTGCGGCGAGGCTCGTCTGGGGAGAAGGGGTGTGCTGCTCCAGCAGCTCGCTGAAAAACGATCGGAACTCTGCGCCAGGGAGGCGCCGGGGGACCGACGAGCGAAGTTGGTTCTAGCGACCCGGCTCCGATCCTCGACCCGGGTCTGCGGGTGAGCTGCCCGCTGTCCTCGCGGGAACCACTGACCCCGCCTGCCGGGTCGACCGGAGCGAGCGGTCCCCCGGCGCCCACCCGAATCTACGGAGCTTTTTCAGCGACGTCCTAGTCGGGCTCGGGCAGCTCCGGCTGGGGTTCAGCCAGTTCCGGCTCGCTCTTGACCACCTGCTCAAGCGCGTCCACGACGCGCGCCTCGAACCAGACATCCCGACTCGCGCGGACGGTCTCCAGGGCCTCCATCGCTGAATAGGCACGGCGATGCGGGCGCCGCTCGGTGAGCGAGCCGTAGTGCTCGGCCAACCCGACGATCTGTGCCGCGAGCGAAACATCGCTTCCTCTCAGCCCCTGGGGATAGCCGGAGCCATCCAGCCGCTCGTGATGACAGCGGATGTAGCTTACGGCCAGGGCGATGTGTGACAGCGGTTCGAGGATCTTGGCGGCGATCTCGACGTGCTCCTTGACCTGCCG
>CANPVY010000220.1 GCA_947581845.1 uncultured bacterium
CCAGCCGCTCGAGCAGGACGACGTCTGCGTCTGGGATCGCACGGGCGGCTGAACCTGCAGCGGACCGAGCGGCCGGTGGGTCGTCTGCACCCGCGGGGTAGACTGTAGCGTCGTCGCTGTTCAACGGGACAGCTCCTGCGCTGCGACAGCGCAGAGGGGTGGCGGTGTGCAAAACGTGCTAGAGCCCACAGGCTGGGGATCAGGCGGTGTGATGTGCAACCGCACTCTCGGCCGCGTGGCCTCGCCGAGGCGGACCAGGCCGGAAAGACAGGGATCTGCCAACGTCCACGAAAACAAGGTAGATACGGGTCAAAAGCGGCGTCAAGGGTGGCTTGCGCCTCCTATTATAGTCAAATATCTTCCGCGCCGTGTTTTAGCCGGGACGGTCGAGCGAAGCCGAGATGAACGGACCTGAATACGATCGCGCCAAGGTCGGTGCGTCTCTCGGCTTGGGTTTTGGCTTTGCCCTCAGCACCCTTGCATTCGCTGGCCTAGGTTATCTCCTCGATCGACATATCGGGGCGACGCCGGTCTTCACCCTTCTGGGGGCATTCATAGGCGGCGCTGCCGGCTTCTACAGCCTGTGTCGCCACGCCATGGCCATCCAGAAGGGTGACGTCGAGAAGGAACGAGCTGGCAACCAGAGCGAAGAGCCACCCGCGAAGGGTCCGGACGCATAGTGAGAGGTTGGGTCCTGTACGCGGCAATCTCCGCGCTTCTCGTGGGGTTGTCCGCCTCTGTCGTCGGTTTTCTGTTTGAGCCGCAGGTGCGGCTGGGCATCTGGGCCGGGCTCGGCGCGGCCTGGCTGGTGCAGCTGGCGGCGTTCGCGCTGCTGTTGGCCGCCGCCGGGCGGCGCGCAGACCTCGTCGTGGCGGGCTGGACTGCGGGGACCGTCCTGCGGCTGGTGGTCCTGGGCCTGCTCGCCTGGCTGAGCCTGGGAGGGGTGTTGGGAACGCCCGCCGAGCCGACTCTGCTGGCCCTGGTGTTTGGCCTGTTCGCGCTTCTCTTGCTGGAGGCCGCGGTCTTTCGCCGCCGCCTGGCGGGGCGATGACCGGTGGGATCAGCTGGTTCTGGGGCCTGCTGGCGCAAGCGGCTCATGGCGGTGGGGCTGAGCAGGATGTGAGTGCCGCCTGGAACGCCCACATGCTCGAGGAGGTCGCGGACGCGCATCACTTCTCCGTTCCATTCCTCGGCATCGAGCAGGACCTCCCTTTGTGGCCGCCGCTGCACGTGGGGTCGCTGACCGTCGATCTCTCGCCGACCAAGCACGTGATTTGGCTGCTGATCGCGGCGACGCTGTGCGCGCTGACGATGGTCTGGGTGGCTCGGCGCACCCGCGCTCGAGCCGCGCAGCGGGCGCCCACAGGGTTGGCGAACGTGATCGAGGCGTTCGTGATCTACCTGCGGGACGAGGTCGCGATGCGGAACATCGGCAAGGGCGGCGAGCGGTATGTGCCGTTCGTGTTGACGGTGTTCTTCTTCATTCTGTTCATGAATCTCCTCGGCCTCGTGCCATTTGGTGCCACCGCGACCGGCAACATCTCGGTCACCGCCGCGTTGGCGCTTCTCTCACTGCTTGTGATCGAGATCGGTGGCCTGCTGCATCTCGGGCCGGGGCGTTATCTGCGAACGATCGTCTACGTGCCTGAGGGCCTGCGATGGTATATGCAGATCCCCATGGCGATCGTCATGACGCCGGTTGAGGCCATGGCGAAGCTCGCACGCATCTTCGCGCTGGCCATCCGGCTATTCGCCAATATGACCGCAGGGCACTTCGTCATCCTGGCGCTGGTGGGACTCATTTTCATTGCCGGCGCGAGTGCCGGTTCCATCAAGTACGTCATCTGGATTGGCCCGGTGCTGATGGCGGTGGCGATCATGTTGCTGGAGATGTTCGTGGCGCTGTTGCAGGCCTACATCTTCACCATGCTGACATCGGTGTTCATCGGATTGGTCAGACACCCGCACTAGTCTTTGCCGGTTACTGTCGGAACCGCGGTTCCTCATGGAAGGGAGAAGATGATGCTCGACATACTCTTGGGAGCGATTCAGGCGGTGACGCCGGAGATAGAAGCAGAAGTGGCACGCAATCTCTACAGTGTGGTCGGCGCGACGATCGGCGCTAGCCTCACCGTGATCGGCGCTGCCTTCGGGATTGGCCGCATCGGTATGGCGGCGACCGAGAGCATCGCGAGGCAGCCCGAGGCCGCGGGCAGCATTCAGACGGCCATGATCATCACGGCGGCGCTGATCGAAGGTGTCGCGCTGTTCGCCTTGGTGATCGCACTGCTCAAGTAGCACTCAATCGTTTGGGGGAACTGCACGATGTTGCTGGCGTCCAGGCTGCGGCGGCGCATCGCGCCGCTGGTTCGACGGCTGGCTGCACTGCAAGCGGTCGCGGGATTGCTGCTGTTCAGCGCGGGCCCGCTCTTCGCGCAGGAGGCAGGGGGAGGCGGTAGCCCCGTCTTCTCGATCAACCCGGGTCTGATGATCTGGACCTGGGTCATCTTTCTGCTGCTGCTGTTCGTGCTGCGCAAATGGGCCTGGGGTCCCATCCTGGGCACGCTGGAGGCCCGGGAGAAGCGGATACAGGAGGCACTGGAGGGCGCAGCCCGAGAGCGGGAGGAGGCCGGTCAGTTGCTCGAGCAGCAGCGTCAGCTGCTCGAGGGGTCGAGGGAGCGGGCGCAGCAGATCCTCGCGGAGGGTCGTAAGGCTGCGGAGCGGCTGCGCTCGGAGTTGCTGGATGAAGCGCGGGCGCAGAAGGACCAGATCGTCGCGCGCGCCAAAGATGAGATCGGGCGTGAGCGGGACCAGGCGCTCGAGGTGCTGCGCCGCGAGACGGTGGACCTGTCGATCGCAGCAGCGGGCCGGGTTCTTCAGAAGAACCTGGACGCGGAAGACAACCGCCGGCTGGTCGAGGAGTATCTGGAGCGGCTGGCCCTCGAGCGGGGGAAGGTGAGCTGATGCAGGAAACGACGGTCTCGCGCAGCTATGCCGAGGCTCTACTCGACCTCGCAGTCGCTGACGGCGAGCCCGAGCTCTACGCCAAGCTGCTCGGGCAGTTGGTCGGGCTGTTGGAGGCGGAGCCGGAGTTCCGTGCCTTTCTCGAGACACCCCGCATCGAGCCGGATGAGAAGAAGCGGGTGATCAGCGAGGTGCTCACGGGCAAGATACCGGATCGGCTTCTCAGGTTCCTACTGGTTGTCATCGACAAGCGCCGCCAGCGGCTGTTGGGCTCGATCGCTGCGGAGTTCAACGATCTCGTCGATGAGCACAGCGGTCGCGTGCGGGTCGAGATCACGACCGCGGCGGAGCCGGACGAAGCGCTGCGGGCCGAGCTGAGTCGACGGCTCGGCCAGGTGTTGGGGCGGCAGGTGCTTCCGCGTTACCGAGTCAATCCGCGGATCATCGGCGGGATCGTGGTGAGAGTGGGGGATCGCATACTGGACGGCTCGATCCGCCATCGACTGCAGATGTTGAGGCGCAGCCTCATGAAGGCGGAGCTCGAGTGACCGGGGCCCGCGAGGCGAGCTCAAGGGAACCGGAGCGGGAAACGCGCTAGAACCAGATTCCGAGCAAATGGCAAGGACACGAACACAACTCAGCGCCAGCGAGATCAAGAAGGCGCT
>CANPVY010000221.1 GCA_947581845.1 uncultured bacterium
GTGAGCTTTCGGCGTTACTGGGCCGCCTGTGTGGGCCCTCTTCTGGCAAGCTCACCGTGGCCGGCCGCACCGATCGCGGTGTCCACGCCACCGGCCAGGTCGCCAGTAGCTTGATCCCGGACCGTTTTGAGCCCGCTGAGCTACAGCGGGGCCTGAACGCGCTGGCGCCCAGCGACCTCTGGATCGCCTCCGCAGAGCGGGTCGCCGACTCCTTTCACCCACGTTACGACGCCGTCTCGCGAACCTACGTCTACCGAGTCGGGGTCAGCCCACAAGCCCGGTCGCCCTTTCAAGCGCCGTGGTGCTGGCCCCTGGGCTGCCCCCTCGACCGCGCGATTCTGGAAATGGCAACGCGCCCCATCCTCGGCGTCCACGACTTCGGCGCCTTCGCCAAGTCAGGCCAGCCGGAGCGCGGTGAGCGTTGCCATGTCCTCTCCGCAGGCTGGCGCGACGCCCCGGCCGCCGACGGCATCCTAGAGTTCGAGATCTCGGCAGACCGCTTCCTGCACCGAATGGTCCGCTATCTGGTGGGCACTCTGGTCGAGATCGCCTGGGAACGCAGGCCCGTGGATGAGCTGGCCCGGCTTCTCGCCAAACAGGCAGGCCTCCGCTCCGCTGCGCCAGCGCCGGCGCAGGGCTTGTTTTTGACGCGGGTAGACTATAGTTGAGGGCAGGCGAATGACCGCCAAGGGGGATAGCCAATGAAGATCTTCATCGATACCGCCGATCTCCACGAGATTCGCCGGGCTGCCCGGGCAGGCCTGATCGACGGGGTGACAACGAATCCGTCTTTGCTTTCGAAGGTGATCGGCGACGCGGACGTGCGCGACTACATGAAGCAGGTCACGGATGCCGTGAACGGGCCGGTCAGCCTGGAGGTATTGGCCACCAGCGCCGACGCCATGGTCGAGCAGGGCCGCGACCTGGCCAGCATCGCCGACAATGTCGTGATCAAGGTCCCGCTTACCGAAGACGGCCTGGTGGCCACGCGGCAGCTGCGGGCCGCGGGCATCGGCGTCAACGTGACGCTCTGTTTCTCGCCAGCTCAGGCCCTGCTGGCCGCGAAGGCAGGGGCGAGCTTCATCTCGCCTTTCGTGGGTCGGCTCGACGATATCTCCCACCAGGGCATGGAGGTGGTCGCGCAGATCCGCGAGATCTACGACAACTACGGCTACGAAACCGAGATACTCGTCGCCTCGATTCGACACCCCCTTCACTTCGTCGAGGCCGCCATGATCGGTGCCGACATCGCCACGGTGCCACCAGCGGTGCTCTGGAAGTTCCTCAAGCACCCGCTGACCGACCGGGGGGTGGAGACATTTCTCAGCGACTGGGAGAAAGCACAGCTTCATTTAGCAGAGAGACAGGAGGCCAAAGCATAGAGACTCCACGACAGCGCCGACGACCGCGCTCCGCTTTCCTCGCCGGCTGGCTGGCGGGATTCGCCGTCGCCATCGTCGCCCTCGGCTTCGTCGTCTTCGGGCAGCCGAACCTGCGCAAGGGCGGCGAGCAACCGACTGGGGCCGTTGTCGTCACCCCCAGCGCGCAGGCGGTGACGCAACGCGATTCGACACGTGCCGAGGGTGGAGTACTACCCGAGCAGTCCGGGGTCCGGCAGACGCCGATCGTCGAGGCGGCCCGGCGCGTGATACCCTCCGTGGTCAGCGTCAACGTGATCCGCCGCCAGCGGGTGGGCCCACGCTCGCTGTTCGAGGAGTTCTTCGTCCCTCACGGCTATGAGCGTGAGGTCGCCGGCCTCGGATCCGGCTTCGCCTGCGCGCCGGGCGGCTACATCCTCACCAACGCACACGTCGTTCAAGGGGCGACCGAGATCGTGGTCGCCGCGATCGACGGCGCGGACTATCCTGCCGAACTCGTCGGCAGCGATGAGCTGTCGGATCTGGCGCTGCTCAAAGCCGACGTCGATCTCTGGGTCCCCGAGTTTGGCGACTCCGACAACCTGATGACCGGCGAACCGGCCGTCGCCATCGGCAACCCGTTCGGCTACCTGCTCTCGAACGTGGAGCCCACCGTGACCGCCGGCGTCATCTCCGGCGTCGGTCGCCACATCCTGCCCTCCGCCTTCAGCAGTGGCCAGGGCGGAGAGACGATCTACGCCGACATGATCCAGACGGATGCCTCAATCAGTCCGGGCAATTCCGGGGGGCCGCTGCTGAATGCGGTGGGCCAGGTGATCGGGGTGAACTCCGCGATCTTCTCCAGCACCGGCGGCTCTGAAGGGCTCGGTTTCGCCATACCGATTAACCGAGCGCTCCGCATCGCCGACCAGCTGCGCACGGAGGGTCAGGTGCGCCGTCCCTGGGTCGGCATCGACGTGGGACCGGCCGAGAGCGACCGGGCCGGGCGGCGTCGCGGTGCCACCATTGTCAGGGTCGCGCCCGATTCGCCCGCCGATCGCGCCGAGCTCCAGAGCGGCATGGCGCTGGTCGCGGTTCAGGGGCGGCCCGTCAAGTCGCCGCTCGACTGGGAGGCCGAGCTCTTCAATGTCAGCCCCGGCGAGACGCTGAGCGTGAGCGTGCGGGACAAGCGCGAACGCGAGCAGGAGGTGACGCTGCGCGTCGAGGACCTGCCCTCCGTCCGCGCCACACGGGTCGAGGTGCTGGAAGGCCTGGAACTCATCACCCTCACTCCGGCGATTCAGGCGGAGCGGGGTCTGCGCAACAGCTCGGGCGCACTGATCGTCAATATCTCCGACCGTGTGACGAGCGTCACCGGCTTGCGACGCGGCGATCTCATCCTGGCGATCAATCGTCGCAGGGTGGAAAGCGCCGATGATGTGGCGGATCTGCTCGACTACCTCGCGGGTAGAGGGGGCGTCCGACTCTACTATGAGCGGGACGGCGCAATCTGGAGCACGAGTTTCCGCATCACGAGATAGATGGATTGAGCGTACGATGCAGGACCGTTACCAGAGTCCACTGATCACGCGCTATGCGTCGCCCGAGATGGCCACGATCTTCGGGCCCCGCTACCGCGCACGCATCTGGCGGCAGCTGTGGATCGCCCTGGCCGAAGCCGAGCGTGAGCTCGGGCTGAGCATCAGCGACGAGGCGATCCGCGCGATGCAGGCGGCGATTGATGAGATCGACCTGGAAAGGATCGCCGAGATCGAGGCGGAGACCCGCCATGAGATCATGGCGCACATCCGTCAGTTCGGCGAGGCGGCCCCGGCGGCGCGCGGCGTGATCCACCTCGGCGCCACATCGGCGTTCGTGATGGACAACGCCGACCTGATCCAGCACCGGGACGCGTTACGGCTGGTGCGGCGCAGGATCCTGGGCGTCGTCGCCGCGCTGCGCGAACAGGCGCTCAAGCATCGCGCTGTGGTCTGCACGGGCTACACACACCTGCAGCCGGCACAGCCGACCACCGTGGGCAAGCGCATCGCCCTCTGGATCCAGGACCTGATCCTCGACCTAGAGACCATCGATTTCCGCCTGAACAGCCTGCGCTTCCGCGGCGCCCGAGGCGCGATCGGCACCGAGGCCTCCTTCCTCATGCTCTTCGATGGTGACTCCGCCAAGGTCGACCGCCTGAACGCGATGATCGCCGAGGAGATGGGCTTCCCTCAGAGCTTCGGCGTCACTTCACAGACTTACACCCGGAAGGTCGATGCCTCGCTGCTCGGCGCGCTGGCCGACGTTGCGCAATCGGTCTCGAAGTTCGCCAACGACCTGCGCCTGCTACAGCATTTCGGCGAGGTCGAAGAGCCGTTCGAGGAGAAGCAGGTGGGTTCGACCGCCATGGCGCACAAGCGCAACCCGATGCGTTCAGAACGCATGAACGCACTGGCTCGCCACGTTATCGTCCTGGCCCTCGATCCCGCCATCACGGCTGCGGCCCAGTGGCTGGAGCGCACCCTCGACGACTCGGCCAACAAGCGGATCGCTGTGCCGGAAGCCTACCTGGCGACGGATGCTATCCTGCGCCTGGCCCACAACGTCGCGGCGGGCATGCGCATCTACCCCGAGGTGGCAGCTCGACACTTGCAGGAGCAGCTGCCTTACCTGGCGGCCGAGCCCGTGCTGATGTACGCTGCCGCCAGGGGCGGCGACCGGCAACAACTGCACGAGCGTATCCGCCAGCACGCGCTCGCCGCGGCCGAACAGGTTCGGCTCGGCAAGCCGAATGACCTGCCCGAACGACTGGCAGCAGACCCTGAGATCGGCATCGAGCGAGCACAACTGGAACACATCCTCAGCCCCGAGGCGATGGCCGGCAGGGCCCCGGAGCAGGTGGACCGCTTCATCGCCGAGTGGGTCGATCCGATATTGGAGCGCCACAAGCATGAAATCGACACTCTCAGGCCAACCCTCGCCGTTTGAGCGAAGCCGGCAATGACACAAGCTCTACATAGCGTCAAGCTAAACCTACCGCTCTACAAGCAGGGCAAGGTCCGCGAGGTGTACACGCTTGGCAACGACCTGCTGATCGTGGCCACCGACCGGCTCAGCGCCTTCGATGTCGTGATGAACGAGCCGATACCCCACAAGGGGAAGGTCCTCACCCGACTCTCGCTCTGGTGGTTCGAGCGCACGGCCGACATCGTCGCCAACCACCTCATCACGGCCGACGCGAATGAGATCATCGCCAGACACCCAGAGCTGGCCCAGAGTCGGGACCGCTGGGAGGGCCGCACGATGCTCGTCCGCAAGGCTGAACCCTTTCCCGTCGAGTGTGTCGTGCGGGGCTACATCACAGGGTCGGCCTGGAAGGAATACCGGGTGAACGGTACGCTAGCTGGCGAGCAGCTACGGGAGGGGCTCGTGGAGAGCCAACGTCTCGATCCGCCGATCTTCTCGCCGGCCACGAAGGCGACCGAAGGCCACGACGAGAACATCACCTTCGAGCAGGTGTGCGCTATCGTCGGCCTCGCCGTCGCCAAGACCCTTCGCGATATGAGCCTCCGGCTGTATCAACGCGCCCGTGACATCGCG
>CANPVY010000222.1 GCA_947581845.1 uncultured bacterium
GCGCGCGACGGCCTCCTGCAGCCAGGCCGTGCCGGCGTAGGTGAGATAGAACTTCGAGAACTGCCCGGTGAAGTCCTCGTGATGCAGGTGTAGCCAGTCGTAGCCTGACAACTCGCCGCTCAGCACCTCCGGGTCCCACAGCCGATCGTATTCGATGCCCGCATACGTGAGCGCCAGGGTCACAGCGTCGTCCCAGGCACGCGCGCCGGGGATCGTGTAGACGGCGATACGCGGCGCCTTCTCCAGGATCACGGCCTCCATGTTCGAGGCCTCGATCTCGGCGCGCAGCGCCGTCAGCCCGGACGCGTTCAGCGGCTGGACCGTGACACCGCGCAGTCCCGCCTCACGCCGCACGGCTGGCGCCTCAGGCAGCAGAAAGGAACCGCCACGATAGTTGAGCAACCACTCCACCGGCTCGCCGCGCTGCAGAACCCAGTACGCCAACCCGTAGGCGCGCAGGTGGTTCGACTGCGAGTCGTCCATGGGCGCCAGCAGCTGCTGGCCCTGCAGAGACCCGGCCGAGGCCACCAGCAGCGCCAAAAGCAGCGAGCAACGCCAGCTCATGGTCCGGGCACCTCCTGCCTGAGCTCCGCCAGCCTGCGTCGCCCGATCGGGGCCAGCGCGCTTTCCGGATAGTCCAGGATCAGCTTCTCCAGAAGGGCCGCGGCTTCCGCGGGCCGCGCGCTCACGGCCAGCGCTTCCGCCAGCATCAACAGTGAGACCGGCGCCGCGCCGGAGCGCGGATAGTGCTCGGGGATGCGCGCCAAGATCTCTTCCCCATGCGCCAGCGATCCACCGGCGATCGCCAGCTCGCCCGCCCAGAGCAGAAGCGCGGGTCGTGCGCTGGACGGCGTCACTCGCGCGAGTCCGTCCATGAGCCGCTGGGAAGCCTCGAGCGGCCGACCGCCCAGGACGACGCGCTGCGCGGCCGTGACCACCCGCAGCTCGCGCTCACTACCGTCCTGCAGAAAGCGGAGCAAGCGGAGCGCTTCGGCACGCCGTTCGCCCCTCAGCCCCTGGACAGCGATCTCGAGCTCCGCGCGCGCTTCGTCGTAGCTCCCCGTGCAGAGCGCCAGGTAGCCGCGCACGGCGGACAGGCGCGCGGCGAGCGACGCGTCGATCTCGACCTCGGGCACGAGAGCCAGCACGCTCGTGGCTCTCTCGAAGCGGCCGCGCTGCAGGTCCGCTTCGGCGACCGCCACAGCGAGCTCGGGCAATTCGGCGCCGGCATAGAGCGCCATGTGGCGCTGCAGGGCATGCTCGGCGCGTGCCGCTTCCGCCCGGGCCGCGTACAGTCGGATCTGCATCGCGCTGGCCCAGCGGTGGAGGGCGCCGCCCGGTTCCGCAGCACCCCTGCACTCGTCGAGGAATTCGAGCACTCCCGTGGTGTCTCCGGCGCTCAGATCGTGCCGCACGATCTCGCGGGCGAGATTCCAGTAGGCGACATCCTCAGGGGCGTAGCGCAGCAGGTGCCGGTAGGCCCAGGCGACCAGCGCCGGCTGCACTCGGTCTGCGGCGAGCCGGGCGAAGCGACCCAGGAACAGTCGGCGTTCGCGTTCGCTCAGCGCGTCGAGCAGAGTCTCTGCCCGTTCGCGCGCCTCGCCGGGTCTCTCGGCGTAGAATGAGGCGATGACGGCCAGTTGCTGGCCCGCGAGGGACGAATCGTTGGCCACGAGCTCGAGCGCGGCTCGGGCGACGGGCTCGGCGTCCGGCCCCAGCGTTCGCAGCTCGTGCCCGACCAGCTCCCACGCCAGACCCGGCGAGTCATGGAGGATCGCGAGCCACTCGGCGGCAGCGGCTTCCCAGCGACGCTGCTCCAAGTAGAGGCTGGCGAGTTCGGGGGCTAGGGCAGCGGCTGGAGCTAGCTGCTGCCGCCCCTGCCTGAGCACCCGCTCGGCTTCCTCAGGCCGTCCGGTTCGGCGCAGCGCCGCGGCGTATTCCCGATAGGCGACGATCCTTCGCGGTGCCGAGCGTAGCCAATCCTGCCCCGCCTCGGCCAACTCCTCGTCTCGATCGAGATCGGCGAGCACCCTGAGTTGCACCTGCCGCAGCAGCGCCGTGCCCGGATCCGTCTGGATCGCCCGCTCCAGCAAGGGAAGCAGGCGCTCGAGTTCTCCTTGCTGTCGATGGATGCGCTCGACGGCCAGGATCGCCGCGGCTTCGGCAGGCGATGCCTGCAGCAAGCTGTCCAGTACAGCCAGTGCCTGGGATAGGCGACCCGCGCGTTCCAGCGCTGCGGCCCGGCGCAGGAGCTGCTGCGGGTCCTGCTGCGCCGCCGCAGTCCCGGCACAAACCAAGGACACGACGAGGACGAAGCCGAGTCTAGTGCCCACCCGTTCCCTCCTGGGCGTTCAAGCGATCGAAGTACTCCAGGATGAGGCGACGGATGCCCGGCGGGTAGCGCCGCAGCGCTTCCGCGTCGGGGTGGGGATATCGCGGGCCGCGCAACAGCGCAGCTGGAAGCTGGCCCGGCCTCAGGATGCCGGCAGCGGTCGGTCGCTCGGCCCGCCGCTCCCGCTCGAACTCGTCCTGCTCGAGCGTACGGCCCGCGTCCAGCAACCGCTGATAGAGCCGATTCTGTCGCTCGATGATCTGGGGATCCAGTCGGCCACGCTCGAGCTGGCTCGCCAGCTCCTCGGCCTCCTGGCCCAGCGCGTCGAGCTGGCCGAGCACCTGCCCCCGAGGTCCCAGCGTCTGACTGACGGCCTGCAGCTGCTCGCCGATCGTCCGCTGCAGCGCCGCCAGCCGCTGTAACTCCTGGAGCAGCGCATCGCCCAGCGCACTCGGCGTGAGACCGCCCACCTGAGCATTCAGTTGACCTTGTTGCGCCGCCAGCTGAGCCAACCGCTCCAAGGCTTCCGCGAGCCCGGTCCCGGAGCCGGCTTCCGCCACAGCATGGCCGGCCTGCATCAGGCGGTGGGCGAGCTCGTTCAGCGCCTCACTCGTCCGTTCGCCGAACTGGGGCCTGGGGCCCCCACGACGGGTGGCCTCCGACATCTGGCCGAGCAGCTGGTCCATCGCGGCACCTGCATCTTCGGCAGCCAGGACGAGCGACGGGTCGAGCAGTAGCGAGAACCTGGCCGCTTCCGCCAGCTGCTCCTGGATCTGCTCGACCCCGCGGCGCAGGGCGGCTTGCTCGGAGCGCTGCGTTGCGCGTTCGCTCGGATCAGGTGACCCCAGACGCTCGTTCAAGCGCCGCTGGCGTCGTGCCAGCTCGAGCGTCTCCGTCTCCGCACGCTCCAGCGCCTGCACGACATCCTGGCGCCAACCCGCCTGCATCTGCTGGCGACCCTGCCACAGAGCCGAGGCCGCCTGTCTGATCTGCGCGAGCGCCTGCCGCGACAGCGGCACGGCCTGGAGAAAGCCAGTCGTGAGCGCCCCTGCCAGCTGTTCGTCCGCGTGAGCGGCCGCGGCTACCGCCTGCTCGGCCTCATTCGCCCGCTCGGCAGCCTCCGCTTCGCCCGCCTCGCGCAACTGCTCGGCGAACCGGCCGACATGCTCGGCCAGCGCCTCCGCTCGCCGCGCCAGGTCGCCGGCTCGTCGTCGGGACTGGGCGTCCAGCGAGTCGCTCACGTCCGCCTGCGCCAGCGCCTGCGAGAGCTGCTCCTGCGTGTCGCTGAGTTCCTCCGCCTGGACCGCCAGCGTACGGAACTCCTGTTCGAGGGCCGCACGCCGGAGCAGCTCAAGGCTGCGCTCCACGCGTTCGCGGAAGTCGATGCTCCCCTCTGCCAGCTGGCGAATCGCCTCGCGAATTCGCCCAGGTTCGAGACCCAGCAGCGCTTCGCGCAGCGCCTCGATCTTCTCGTCCAGCTCCGGTGTCAGGATGCGCGCGTAGAGCGACTGGATCTCGCGCAGCCTCTCGAGCAGGCCCGGGTCATTCAGGCCGGCGCGCTCGATGCTCTCGCGCAGCTCCCGCAGCGACTCCTGGATCTCCCGCGCCCGCTCGGCCAGCCGGCTCGCTTCCTCCACGGCACGGCGTGCGGCCTCCGTGTCCCGGAATTCGACGCCACGCGAGCCGCCGGCAGGCGGCTGGTGGGCGCCAGGCGGCGGACTCACCTCGCTGGAGCGCTGGAGTGCCTGCAGAGACTCCTGATGTTCCCGGGCGTGCTGCCCGAGCCGCTCGGCGCCCGCCACCAGCTGCTCGGCATGGCCGATGGCACGCTCGCGGACCTCATCGAGGGTCGGCAGCCGCAGCACATATTCTCGGCTCCTGCCCGTCTGCGGCTGCGGGGCGTTGTCGAACGCGCGAGCGAAGTAGCGCAGCGTGTCGCCCGGCAGGAACCCGCGGCCGCGCGCGTCGATGATTGCTGACAGGCTGGCGCGCGGCTCATCGCCGACGATTGGCAGTGCCTCGACCGCCTGCGGCCAGCGCTCGCCCCAGGCCGAGACGCGCCAGCTGATCAACTCGACGCGTGACAATCCGTAGTCATCCCGGGCGTCGACGAGTAGCGGCTGCGTCATCGTCAGGCTGAGCACCGTATCCACACCCGGATACACGACCTCGACCCGCGGCGCGCTGTCCGGCAAGATCAGGAAGCGGAGCGAGTCGGGCTCAGCTTCGAGCGTAGCGCCTGCGGAGCTCACGATGTCCCAGCCCCAGGAGCCCGGCCGCACGACGAAGGAGCCGCGGAAGCGGCGCGCGCTGATGATCTGGAACGGGATGGCCACGTCGCTGGCGGACCGCAGGACAACCCGCTGCAGCGGCCGCGTCGCCACGCCGGTCACCGTGGCCGAGGTCCGCTCCGGCACCGCGAAGACCGGCAACGGAGCTGCGACCCGCTCGCGTTGCCGGTGCGTGTGTGCCGGATAGTCGAGCTCGACGGATAGATCGATCAGCAGGAAAGGATCAACGGGCTCGACGCGCAGCGTATCGCTCACGGCACCGTCTGGCGCCGTGGCCCAGGCCCAGGTGACCGCTTGCACGCGGGGGACGACGGCATGTGTTCGCCCGCCAACCACCGAATGCCAGCGACGGCTGGGCACCTCACCCTGCGACCGCCACACGAGCTCGACCGAGTCACGCCCTGGCGCCTCGATCGTCACCGGTAGATCACGGCCCCGCCGGACCCGCCGCGACTCCGCGCTGAGCCGCAGTCCCGGCAGTCGTGGTGGCTGCAGGTGCCGCACCGGGTGGAGGACGGCAGCCCAGGCCTCGACCGCCGACTCCCGCGTGCCAACCCAGACGACGGCGGTGGCTGCCAGCACCGACCAAGCGAGCAGCAGGCTCGCGAGAGCATAGGCATGCACCCGGCGAGTCAACGCGTCGCCCAGCTCCGCCAGCCGGCGACCCTCCAGACGCACCGCCAGCCGCACGCGGTGCAGCTCGGCAAGTGACCGGGACGTGCCAGGCCCTTCCAGCCCCGGCTCGACCGCGCCCTGCAGCGACCCGCGCGACAGACCGACGCGCCGCTCGATCTCCCCTGCCGCTGACCGCTGATCCCAGCGACGTGCGCGGACGGCCAGGCGCCAGAGCCAGACGGCGATCACGGCCGCGGTCAGACCCCAGAGCACGAGCGGGGCCGCCGACGGCCGAGCCCAGAGCAGGCTCCGACCGGCGATCCAGCTCACGAGGACCAGGCCGCCCAGCGCCGTCAGGGTCCCCGCGGCTGCGGCTACGGCGAGCTGCAGGGCGACCCGGCGCCAGAGCGCACGAACCTTAGCCTTGGGAACGTGCGTGCGCTGGCTCATAAAGGTTTGCGCTGAGCGACCGCGTAGGCGAACAGGTTGACCCCCATGTTCAGCGCTTGCTCGCGGATCGGAGCCGGATCACCGTGCACCTCCGGATCCTCCCAGCCATCGCCCAGGTCGGACTGGTAGCTATAGAAGATGACGAGCCGACCGTCGTGAAACAGACCCAACCCTTCGGCGGGCAGCCCGTCGTGCTCGTGGATCTTCGGTAAGCCGTCGGGCAGCGAGTGCACGATATGGTAGATCGCGTGATCCAGCGGGACGGGGACCAGCTCTCGCTGCGGGAAGAGCCGCTGAAGCTCGCGGCGGAACGATGCGTCCATGCCGTAGTTATCGTCGGCATGCAGGAAACCGCCGGCCGCCAGATAGCGCCGCAACGCCGATAGCTCCTCCTCGCTGAACCGTACGTTCCCGTGACCGGTCATATACAGGTAGGGATAGTCGTAGAGGTCCGGGCTGAGTGGCGTGACCACCGCCTCGCGGCCCGCCACCGGCAAGCGCGTCTCACGGCGGATCCGCTCTAGCAGGTTGGGCAGCGATGACGGGTTAGCGTACCAGTCCCCGCCACCGCCGTAGTGCAGCCGTGCAATGGTCAACCGGGTCGCGTCCGCCGGGCCCTCGCCGGCCAGTGACTGTGCCTGGCCGCCAGCCGGCCTGGCGACGAGCACCAGCGTCAGCGCCGCTGCAGCGGCTCGGCCTGCCGGCATCAATCCTTCCGCTCCTCCAGCACCTGCAACGCGATCTCGTAGGCGCGGTTGCGTTCCAGACCGCAGCGATCACGGAGCGCGCGGACGATCTCCCGGGTCGGCGCACCGTCGCGTGCCAGGGAAGCCGCCAGCGAGCGTGCTTCCTCCT
>CANPVY010000223.1 GCA_947581845.1 uncultured bacterium
GCTCGAGGAAGCGGCCCGGCAGCACCTGATCCTCGAGCAACCGGACCCCCGCTCCCAGCGCCGCGGCGGCGCTCGCGTACCTCCGCCAGCCCTCCAGGTACTCGTCCCGGCGGTCGGGCCGTACAAGCGCGCGCACTGCCTTGACCTTGCGGATTCCTGCCATGCCACCTCCGCGTTTGCCCCCACCCGCTCGCCCAACTTACATTGCCCGCTGAGCGATAGCACGCTGGCACGATCAGCTACTCTCCGGGAACCGTCGATGCCCGAAGGGAATTCAGGCCGTCTCGCGGCCAAAGCCAACAAGCTCTACTGGGGTACCAGCCGGCCCGCCGGGCACCTGGCGGAGGAGCTGGGCATCTCACGCTCCAAGTTCTACGCCTTGATCGAGCCGCTGCAGCTCGATGCCGAGTGCGAGGCCTGCGGCGCGCCGCTGACCTTTGGCAGCCGAAGCGACCGCGAGGCTGGCCGCGGCCGCTGTCCCGAGTGCGGCAGCGTCGCCCAGGTCCCCGCCGAGGCAGCGGCCACCCGGCCGGCGAAGGCCAAGCCTGCGCGGGCGGATCCGGATACTCTCGCGGCCATTCGCTCTCGGCTGACTCTTCCCGGAACCCGTGTACTCTGGCTGACCGCCATCGCCGGCGTCGCCCTCGGCCTACTGGCTACCGCCTGGTGGCGGCGACGTTGAGCGACCGCGCCGTTGTGACCCCCTGAACCCGCTTAGCGACACTGCGATGGAGATCATTCGCGAGCCCAAGGTGACCTTGTTGGCCCGACAGCAGTTTCTGGGACACCCCGACATCGACTGGAAGAGTGACAGCGATATCGATCCCCAGCAGCTGGTCGAGTTCGCCGGCCGGCTCTGTTATATGAGCTTCGGCAAAGACGCCCAGATGCTTGGCGGTCACAAGACGATCCCGGGACGCACGACTAACGAGCAGTACATCGCCAACCTGCTACAGGTCAAACACGGCAGCGTGCTGGAACACGCCGTCTTCACCTTCTTGTTCGAGGGCATCTCACGTGCGCTGACCCACGAGCTCGTCCGCCACCGAGCAGGGTTCGGCTTCTCCCAGCTTTCGCAGCGCTTCGTGGACGAATCCAACATCGCCTTCGTCCTCCCGCCCGAGATCGCCGAGGGTACCCCGGCCTTCGACATCTGGAGAGAGGGCTGCGAGCGCTCGCTCCACTACTACCGCAAGCTGCTTGAGCAGGTCACCGAGCAGGTCGCCGATGAGCCCAACGCGACCCTCCGCAGGAAGCGCGCCCGCCAGGCCGCGCGCGCCGTCCTCCCGAACTCCGCCGAGACCAAGATCGTCGTCACCGCCAACGCCCGCGCCTGGCGCCACTTCATCGAGTTGCGCGGCTCGGCCGCCGCCGATGTCGAGATCCGCAAGCTCGCCATCGCCGTGCTGCGCGTCCTGCAGAGTGAAGCGCCCGACATCTTCGGCGACTTCAAAATCGAGTCCCACGAGGATGGCACCGAGACGGCATCAACGGCCCACAGCAAGGTGTAGCCCTGCGGCGTGCTTGACGCGATGAACAGACTGACGGCAGGCGACTCACTGCCCCGCATCTCCGTCATGCCTCCGGGCCCCGAGTCGCGTCGGCTCGCTGCCGCCCTCCGCCGTTACGAGTCGCCCAACGTAACCTACGTCGCCGACGACTTCCCCGTCTTCTGGCGCGAGGCCCGTGGCGCCAACGTCCTGGATGTCGATGGCAACATCTACATCGACCTCACCGCCGGCTTCGGTGTCGCCGCCGCCGGCCACGCCAGCGCACAGGTCGCCGAGGCGATCCGCAATCAGCTCGAACGACTACCTCACGGGCTCGGCGACGTCCATCCACCAGAGATCAAGGTCAGACTGCTGGAGCGACTCGCCCAGATCGCTCCCGACGGGCTGACTCAGTCGATCCTGGCCAGCTCGGGCGCCGAGGCGGTCGAGGCGGCGTTGAAGACCGCGCGGCTGGCCAGCGGGCTACCCGGCGTGCTCTGCTTCACTGGCGCCTATCACGGGCTGACCTACGGGACACTGGCCGTGAGCGATGGCGATGCCTTCCGCACTCCGTTCCGGGACCAGCTCGGCATACCCGTCGTACGCGCGCCTTTCCCGGACCCCTATCGCCCGCCAGCAGAGCTGGACGGGCAGAGCGACCTCGCACGGGCCGCCCTCGATCTCGTCGCCGAGCGGCTCGACGCCGGACGGGACTGCATCGGCGCCGTCATCGTCGAGCCCATCCTCGGGCGCGGCGGCGTGGTGATCCCGCCCGCAGGGTTCCTGTTCGGCCTGCGCCAGGAGTGTGATCGCCGCAGCCTGATCCTCATCCTGGACGAGATCTACACCGGCTTCGGCAGGACGGGCCGCTGGTTCGCCTGTGACCACGAGGGCGTCGTTCCGGACCTCCTCTGCCTGGGTAAGGCCCTCAGCGGTTCCCTCCCCTTCTCCGCTTGCATCGGCCGCCCCGAGATCATGGCCGCCTGGCCGCCCAGCGCAGGCGCCGCCATCCACACCAGCACGTTCCTCGGCCACCCCCTCGCCTGCGCCGCCGCGCTCGCCCACCTGGACGAGATCGATCAGCGCGGCCTCGTCGCCCGCTCCGCCGCCCTCGGCGAGCAGCTTCTCCAGCGGCTGCAGGCGCTGCAGGGGCACGTCCCCGGGATCGGGCACGTCCGCGGGCGCGGCCTGCTCGCAGGAATCGAGCTGGTCCGCGACCCCAACACCCGCACGCCGGACCGGGAGCGCGCCCAGCACGTCATCCTTGCGGCTCTGCGCCGCGGCCTGATCGTGCTGGCCGATGGCCCGCACGCCAGTGTCCTCACGCTCACCCCACCCCTGACCATCAGCGAGGAGCAGCTCGACTTCGCTTCACGCACCCTCGAGGACTGTCTCCTCGCCGCCTGACCGGTTAGTTTCACCCCGTCTCAGGCACCCTCCCGTACACACGAGGAGAGACCATGCCGGACCCGGACATCACGGTTGAGGGCACGCCCAACCCCAATGCGGCCAAGTTCACCGTGGACCGCACCCTGGTGGAGGGCGGTGGCAGTAAGCCGTATTTCGACCCCGAGGCGGCCGAGCAAGACCCACTGGCCAGCCGGCTCTTCGCGATCGAGGGCGTCGAATCGCTCCTTATCGCCGAGGACTTCATCACAGTGACCAAGTCCGCTTCCGCTGACTGGGACGCGCTCGTCCCGCAAATCGAAGAGACGATCAAGGAGGTCTTGTCCTGACACGCAACCCGTTACTCCCACTGGCCGTCGCCGGCCTGACGCTGGCCTGCACGGCTCGGGAGGACTTCGGGTCTGACCAGGGTCCCGCCATCGAGGCGCGCGCCAGCCTCACAGAGCCACAAGAGCTGCACCTGCGCGACGTGACGCAGCTGACGTTCGGAGGCGAAAACGCCGAAGCCTACTTCTCGGCCGATGACTGCCATCTGATCCTACAGTCCACGCACGGCGAGTACGACTGCGACCAGATCTTCATCCTGCCGGGCAGCGGCGGTGAGTTGCAGCTCGTGAGCACCGGGAAGGGCCGTACCACCTGCTCGTATTTCTTCCCCGCAGGCGACAGGATCCTCTGCTCCTCCACGCCTTCCTAGATGAGGACTTCATTGCCACGGGCCTGACCTCTGGGGACGTGTGGTCCGTCGACATGGACAAGAGCAAGTCCAATGTCCTGTTCGTCGGAACGTGTTGGCCGTATGCTCCGACGCCCCCGCAAGAATGCCCCTATTCAGACTTAATGGAGCACGGCAGTGTTAACTATTTCTTCACGAACCAAGACGGTGAGAAACTGCATCTGCACCACGTCGTGGGCTTCGTGGTTGACGAGAATGGACAGTTTAGGTGGATTAGACTAAGCCCCTTCTTCTTCGGATGCCCTGGACAGCACTAGGCGCACTTTTCCTTCTAGCGAAGACGATGGAGGGCAGCGCATAGCTGCCCTCTTCCCGCCCCGGGTGGATCAATCCTCAAGAACCTGATCTGATTACGCTCAGGCGAGCTCGCGCAGCAGCGACTCCGGCGTCGCAGCCCGTATCGGCGAGCTTGCGTAGTCGCGCACATTGCGGGTCGCGATCACACTCGCGCCACACGCCGCCGCTGCTGCCACCTGCATCGCGTCCTCGAAATCCTTCATCGTCAGGCGCGCCGCGTAACGCAGGCTCTCGGTCGTCACCGGCGCTACGTCCGCGAACTGCGTGAGATCCAGCAGGAAGGCTTTGGCGTCGTCCTGCCCCCGCTTGGGGGCCACGAGATAGTAGAAGTTGGACACCGTGTGCCAGGCAACGAACGCACTGCGTGGACTCCGCTCGAGCGCGTCCAGCAACTCCCCAGCCGCCCCCGCATAGGGCGACCGATCCAGTGCGAGGTCCACTAGCACGTCGGTCTCGAGGAGTATGATCACAGGTACTTTCTCGCCAATCGCCGATAGCGCTCGTCATCACGGTCGGAACCCGTGAACTTGCCCCGCCAGCGCTCGGAAAAAGACGGAACCTCGACCGAGCTGAGCTTCCTCAAGGCTGTTTCTATCAGCTGGGAAAGCGAGACACCACGAGCCCGAGCGTACGCCTTGGCCCTGGGCAGGAGCTCCTCGTCGATGGTCACTGTCAGCTTGCGCTTCATCCCATCCTCCGTACACGTATCATCGGCTCCGCGTCAGCACGGCGACGGCGAACACCAGCCCGGCGCTGGCCCCTCGCTCCGCGTCGTCCCGACCACGCGGACGTCCATACCCAGCAGACGTGCAGCCAGGTGCCTGCCCGAAGAGCCGCAGCCGACGATCAGCGCGCGCCTCACACCGGTCCGCTCCCCGTATAACCGATTCGATTCAGCACTTCCTTTAGCTGCCCCAGGATACGGAGCGTCAGCCCCCAGATCACGTGGCCGCCATACTCGATGGTGGGAAACTCAAGGTCAGGAAGCACGTCCAGCTGCAGCGTACCCCGGAGCGCCTCATCCACGACAACCTCGAGCGGAACCCAGACCGCGTACTCCACCTCCGAGCTTGTGCGTGCCACGACACCAGGCTGCACCGCGACCACGAACGGCGTGATCGCGATGGCCGGGATCCGCCGCGTTCGGGGCGCGACGTCGTCAAGCTGACCCACGAACCGCCCGACCGCCTCGAGATCCACGCCCACTTCCTCACGCGCCTCCCGCACCGCCGTCGCCCAGAGACTCGCGTCCTCCTCGTCTCTGCGACCGCCCGGAAGCGCCATGTGCCCGGACCACGGATCCCGCTCCTGCTCGGTCCGCTTGATCGCCAGGAACTCGAGCCCCGCAGCCGCCGGCCGCAGCATCAGCGTTACCGCCGCCTCCACGTCGTACGTGCCCGGCTCCGCACGCCGCGCCTCCCGTCGCGCCAGCTCGGCCGCTATCCTCTCGATTAATGACTCCGCGCTCACCGCTTGCCCTCGCTCAAGCCTCCGCGTTCCTTTCCTGCTAGCCTGGCACGACTCCAGCAAACGCCCGTACAGGCCTCATGGACATCCGAGAGCGCAAACAAGAACTCCGCAACACGATCTGGCGCCGCCTTCAAGAAGAGAGCGTTGCACGTTTCCCGGGCGCGCAAGGCCGCATCCCCAACTTCGTCGGCGCCGAGGCGGCCGCCGACCGCCTAACCCGGCTCGATGCCTGGCGCAACGCCAGGACCATGAAGTCTAACCCGGACTCACCGCAGCTCCAGGCACGCAAGAACGCGCTCCTTGCCGGGTTGACCGTCTACATGGCGGTCCCGCGGCTGCGCGACTCGCTACCCTTCATCGCGCTGGAGCCGAATCGCCTGCGCGTCCCTCCGCACCGCGCCGCCAGCATCAAAGGCGCCGCACGCTACGGCCGCCCGGTCGCGATCGAAGAGATGCCCGCGATCGACATCGTGCTCGCCGGCTCCGTCGCCGTCTCCCGCGACGGCGCCCGCCTCGGCAAGGGCGGCGGTTACTCCGACCTCGAATTCGCGCTCGCTCGTCAGGCTGGCCTCATCGGGGAGCATACCGTCGTCGTCACGACCGTACACCCGCTGCAGATCCTACCGGAACGAGAGATCCCGATGACGCGGCACGACGTACCCCTCGACTTCATCGTCACGCCCGACGAGATCATACACACCGCACGCACCTTTGAGCGACCGCCCGGTATACTCTGGCAAGAACTCGATGAGGAAAAGCTGCGCGCGATTCCCGCGCTGCTCAGGCTCCGACCCAAAGGGCGCACGCCTTAGGGTGGACTCGCCTTCTGCTCCTCCAAGATCGTGACATAGCTCTCGTAACGGCGCGACGGCAACTCGCCCGTCTCCACTGCCGCGATCACGGCGCAGTCCGGCTCATGGACGTGACTGCAATCCTGAAACCTGCAATCGCCCAGATACGGCCGAAACTCCGGGAAGCACCACGGCAGCTCGTGGGTGCCCACCTCCCAGAACTGCAGCCTGCCGAGCCCGGGCGTGTCCACTACGTAGCCACCCACGTCCAAACGCTGCAGCGAGGCCGCCACCGTGGTGTGCCGGCCCCGTTCGATCGCCTTGCTGATCTCACCGACCCGCAGCCCCAGCCCGGGCTGCAGCACGTTGAGCAGGCTCGACTTGCCGGCCCCCGAGGGCCCGACGAACAAAGTGATATGACCGGCGAGCCGTTCGCTCAGTTGGCCCAGGTTGGCGCCGCTCGTCGCGCTCGTGTAAACGACCGGATACCCGATCTGCTCGTAGACGCCGAAACCCTCTCGTGCCTCGCTTTCGCTCGTCAGGTCGATTTTGTTCACGACCAGAAACGCCGCGATCTCGCTCTCCTCGGCCAACACCAGGAAACGGTCGACATTCGAGTAGACCGGCGCGGGCTGCGCCACCGAGAATACCGCGCCCAGCTGGTCCACGTTCGCCGCGATGATCTGCTCGCGCCGGCCATGCGCCGTACGACGCGAGAGTCGCGAAGCACGTGGCAGAAGCTCACAGATCACACAGCTGCCATCCGCCAGCCGCTCGACCTCGACCTCGTCCCCTACCGTGACCCTGCCGATCCCCCGCTTCAGGCGACCGCGCAGCGCGCATTCCAGCGTCTCGTCCCCGACCTCCACGTGATAGACGCCGCCGACCGTTCGCAGCACCCGGCCTTTCAAAACCGTGCCGCCACCCATCACCCGGACACCAGCTCGTCCAACACGCGTTTCACCTCGTGAAGCGTGAGCTTCTCCACCTCAGCGCGCGCCGTTTCCTCCGTCGCCGCCTCCACCAGGTACTCGCTCTCCACATGCCCTACCGGCTCGTTCCCGTGCCATCTCAAGAAGAACAGATAGGCGCACCAGGTACCCCCATCACCCGGTTCGCTGATGAT
>CANPVY010000224.1 GCA_947581845.1 uncultured bacterium
TCGGCTGCTGCTGATCTGGGGCCGGTCCTGGCGCTGGCCGCTGAGGCCTTGGGCGTCAAGCCCGGCGAGACTGAGGGTCACTGAGGAGGCCTCACTCAAGAGACTTGACTGTTGGCGAAAACAGTTGTAAGATGTAATCGTTAGACATTGCAAGTGTATGGCGCAAGGACCGGCCCAGTGTCACTCACGGACAAACAGTACTTACAGATCAACCAGGCGCTTTTCAGTCTGACGCATGCCTATGAAGCGCGTATGGCACGAGAGCAGCGGCAAATCGAGACCGGCCTGTCGCTGGCCGATCGAGCGGTCGTCATGGTTCTGGGTCAGTTCGAGCCGCTCAACTCGCGCCGACTGTCGGAACTAATGGATATCAATCCGGGCACTATCTCGGTGTACGTTCAGAGACTGGTCGAGAAAGGGCTGGTTCGAAAGGAGCAAGATGTAAAGGATCGGCGGAACTGGTGGCTGAGTCTGACGGAAGCGGGCCAGAACGCATATCGAGAGACGCTGGCCGGTGCCATCGCGTACACCCGCGACTTTGTCTCAGCGCTCGACGCGACTGAGCAGCGGAGGTTTCACGAGCTACTTCTGAAGGCATCCCGGAGCCTAGGCTTCGATTGGCAGTAGCGTCTTTTTTTATCCTCTAATGGTTGGGCAAGCCAACTATCTCGGGAAGGCGAGCGTGAAACCACGAAGCTCCCGCGAGCATGACAGTAGAGAGGAGCCCTTGACCGTACGGGGGTTGACGGGCGGCCTAACGCTGTTAATATAACGCTGTCAAGTTGACACCGTTAACCGGGGGAGATGTAAGATGTCACCCAAAGTTGCAGACCCCGTGCGCGCCGCGGAGACGGAGGCCGCCATTCTGGAGGCGGCCCGCGACCTGGCGGCGGAGGGAGGCCTGGATGCGCTGTCGATGCGCGGCGTGGCGGCCCAGGTCGGGCTGAGTGCTACGGCGATCTACCACTACTTCGAGAACAAGCAGGCGCTGGTGACGCGTGTGGTGACCCTGGGTTTCGAGCGCTTCGTGGGCTACCTGCGTGCGGCGATCGCCGAGCTGCCGCGCGGTTCCAGGGAGCGGCTCCGGGCGCTGGGTGATGCGTACATCCGTTTTGCGTTGGAGAACCGGGAGTACTTCAAGGTGCTGTTCGGTACGTACTCCGAGACCCCTCAGGACATCGAGGAGCTGCCGGACGGCGGGGGGTACGACCTTTTCCGTCAGACGGTAGTGGAGGCGATGGAGTCAGGGGCGATCCGGCGGGCAGACCCTGACCTGGTGGTGCTCTATCTGTGGGCGCACGTGCACGGGCTGGTAACGCTTCTGCTCGCCTGCCGACCCGAGGCGCGCTGCCGGCACACGGGTGAGCAGCTCAGCGCCCCCGATCTGTTTGCGCGCTTCAGGGATTTCGTGTACAGCGGCTTGCGGCCGCAGGGTGCGCCGGAGGTCGAAACCGACGGTGCTTCGGCTTCGTAGACCGGAGTGCGTGCGCCGCCTCGGTCACCATATCCGAGTAGCCTAAGGCAAGGGAGACATACGGTCGTGTGTAGGATAGTCAGATGGTGGAAATGGAGTCTCGTAGCGGTGCTGAGCACCTTCCTGCTCGCTGGGAGTCTGCGGGCGCAGGCTATGGAGGGTCGCTCGTACTCGCTGGACGAGGCGATCAGGGTGGCTTTGGAGAACAACCGGGATCTGCGGGATGCGCAACTGGGTCTGGCAACGGCCGACCAGCAGGTGCGCGAGGCGTGGGGCAGCCTGTTCCCCAACGTTGACGCCACGGTCAGTTACCAACGGAACCTCCAGATCCAGGAGGCGTTCCTCCCCAGGATCATCTTCGACCCGACGGCGCCGGCTGATGAGCTGATCCCGGTGCGTTTCGGGGCGGAGAACAACTGGTCTGCCTGGCTGAACGTGACCCAGCCCATCTTCGACGCCGGCGCCCTGGTCGGTGTGGGCACGGCTGGGCGTTTCCAGGCGCTGCAGCGGGAGGCGGTGAGGGGTCAGGCCCAGCGGATCGCCTCACGCGTGCGCCGTGCTTACTACAGCGCCTTGCTGGCCCGCGAGCAGGTGCGGGTCACCGAAGAGAGCGTGAGGAGGACGGAGCAGACGCTGGCGGAGACGCAGGGACTGCAGCGCGCCGGGCTGGCGAGCAGCTATGACGTGCTGCGGCTCGAGGTTCGGCTGGCGAACCTGCGGCCCAACCTTCGGCGCGCGGCCAACGCGGCGGCTGCGGCGGAGCGCGACCTGTCGGTGGAGCTGGGGCTGGACGAAGTACAGCTGGTGCGTGTAGCTGGCCGGTTGCACGAGATCGATCTCGCCTCGGCGAACGCGAACGAGGGCGCGAACCGCGAACTGCTGCGTCTGGTGGGTTATCGAGACGCTCTGGACTCCTCGTTCGAGAGCCTCAACGAGGTGGCGCGCAAGATGCGCTCCGATTTGCGCCAGGCCCAGCTCAATCGGCAGCTAGAGGACGCGCGGGTCAAGTTCGAGCGGACGAGCCTTTATCCGCGGCTGTCCGCGTTCTTCGCCTACGGGATCATCGCGCAGGACCCAGGCCGCCCCGACTTCTTCGGCGCGAATGCGAACCAGCGGACCACCAGCGCCTACCTGGGCGTGCAGCTCGAGGTTCCGATCTTCTCCGGCTTCCAGCGTTGGGCGCGGGTGCAGCAGCGGAAGCTGGCGAGGCAACAGGCCGAGGTACAGCTGGAGCTGTTGGAGCAACAGGCAGCGAACCAGATCCGCACGGCGCAGGAGGCGCTGGAAGAGGCACGTGAGCGGGCGGAGGCGCAGCGGGAAGCCGTGGGTGAAGCGCGGCGCGGATTCGAGATCGTGACTGCGCAGTACCTGGCGGGCATCAGCTCGCAGCTTGAGGTAACAGAGGGAGAAGTCTTGCTCCGGGAATCGGAGTTCAACTACGCGCAAGCTGTGTACGACTATCTGATCGCCCAGGCCGACCTGGATGATGCGCTTGGCGTAGTACCATTGGTCGACGTACCCGTCGCGGATGAGGCGGCGGTGATCATCTCCGAGTAGCGAACGAAAGAGAGGGGCTAGGCCCATCATGACGCATATGAGACTTGAACGGGATGCCGGGCTGGTGCTGGCGGTCGTGGCGAGCGTGTCGCTGGCTGCATGTGGACCTTCGGGCCAGACCAGCGAGGCAGCAGAGGCGAACGGCGAATTCGTGAAGGTGGTCAATGTGGAGGTCGTTACGGTCGCGCCCGTCGACTTCACCTCCTACATCCGCCTGACCGGCGAGGTGGAGGCGATGAACGACGTGACGCTGAGCGCAGAAGAAAGCGGTGTGATCGAGCGCTACTACGTGGAGAAGGGCAGTTACGTGCGGAGAGGGGCAGCGATCGCCAAGATCCGTGACAACGTGCTGCGCGCGCAGGTCGAGGAGGCCAGGGCCGCTGCGGAGCTCGCCGCGGAGCGCTACGAGCGCCAGCGGCAGCTCTGGG
>CANPVY010000225.1 GCA_947581845.1 uncultured bacterium
CAGTCTACGGGGCCAAGCTCAACTCGCCGAGCTTCTGTCGTGCTTCACGGGCGGGCTCGTAGCCGGGATCGGCGTCGCGCCAGACGTCGAGTGCAAGGCCCAGGTGTTCCAGAGCTTGCTCACGATCTCCCCTGTCGGCGTAGACCAGTGCGATCTCGTAAAGGGCCAGCGGATCGTAGGGACGAACCTCGAGGTAACGCGTCAGTTCTGCCTCTGCTTCCGCGAACTGCCCGAGCTTCCTGTAGCAGCGCCCAATGTCTACGTGCGGCTCGAGCCCGCTCGGCCAGAGCTCCAGTGTTCTTCTGTAACTCACGATGGCTTCCGCACAGTCGCCGCGCATCTCCAGCATGCGCCCCTGCGCGAATACGTACGTGGGCCGGGCTGCCTCGAGGCCAAGAGCCTCGATAAAGCGATCGACTCCTTCGAGCGCAGCTTCTACCGAGTCCGGCTCCTCTAGATCCAGGTAGACATCCAGCTGACCCAGCGGGAGCAAGACATCGTGCGGCGGGGAGAGTTGCGTCGCGATCGAAGCGAGCGTGTCCTTCGCCGCCTCCACCAGCCCGGCTGCGACATAGGTGTCGAGACTCTGGAGCTTCTCCTGGAGCGTATTGAAGGGGCCCGCGTACTTCTCCATCTCGGCCCATCGACGCTGCATGTAGTCGATGGCCCTGCTGGGCTGACCACGACGCTCGTAGTACAACTTGTAGGCGTCATAGACCCCGGCGCGCTGCTCCGCGGTCACGCTCGCCGCGAGCGCTTCGTCGTAGCCCCTGAGTGCGCCCTCGAAGCGGCCAAGGTCCCTATCGACATCGGCCAGCCGCGTCATGGCGACGACGTTGTTCGGGTCGACGATCAACGCCTTCTCGAACTCGTGTTGCGCCGCTTCGTGCTCGCCGCGCAGACTGCGGAGGTTGCCGAGGGTAATGAATGTGCCCGGGTCATTCGGCGACTCGGCTGCGTAGCGCTCGTAATAGCCGAGTGCCACCTCGAACTCGCCGCCCGCCTCGTACAGGCCACCTATACGGAGAAGCACGTCAATGCGGCCCGGGTCGAGTTCCAAGACTCGCTCCAGCGCGGCGATAGCTCTGGCTCTATCACCTCCGGCAGTGTAGAGCTGAGAGAGCAGCAGGTGTGCCTGGATGTCCTGCGGGTACAACTCGGCGTACATACCGGCAGCGGTGAGCGCCCTGTCGGGCTCCTGTCTGACTGCCCAGTAGTAGACTGTCTTCAGTTCGAACTGGTCCCGTTCTGGCAGTCTGTAGATAAACTGCATTCCCGCCTGCAGAGCCGACTGGGCCTCTTCCATTCTGTTCAGGTTGAAGTACAAGCCAAATAGATGGAAGTGGGCTTCTGCAAACTGCGGGTCTTGTGCCACAGCCTGTTCTAGATGCGCGAGCATTACTTCATAGTCATCCGCGGCAATAGAGGCGCGAGCTGCATCCACGTAGGATCGATAGGCGGGTATGGACGTGGTGAGCAACTCGGATACGGGCAGGTCTTTCGCCTCCTCGATGGCCTGTGTCGGGACCCCGAGATCGCGCCTCAACTGAACGCTCATCTCGTCCACGAGCCCGAAGAGATCGTCGCCGCTGAATGCCCGCTCTTCTATCAGCTTGGCGCGGCGCGTCTCGTACAGATACGTTGTGACAACCAGTTGGCCGGCGTCTTGTGACACCTGTCCGGCGAGGAAGTGGCCCACGTGCACTCGCTCGGCGGTCTCGCGCTTGAGGGGAAGCGGGACCCTCAGCCCGTCGGCAAAACCCTCTTCTTCCAGTCGTTGCCTGGTCTCACCGGCATTTCGAACGTCGAGGAACAGGTCCTGAGCGAGATCGCTCTGGAGAGCGATCGTTGTACCGTACTGAAGCCAATCGAGGGCGGTATCACCTGAGACGTTGTCGAAGTAGAACGAAGCGAGGCTCTTCCTGAACTCGCGCTTCGGGACGATGCGCTCTACCGTCTCACCGGTCTCATCCTCGACCGTGATCGATTCGGTCGCCGCACCCAGTTCCTTCCCTGCGAAGGCAATAAGCAGGATCAGCCCGGCGACGGCGAGATTCACGGGTACGCCGATCTTCTCGATCTTGGTCCAGCGATCCGCTCCGGGTCCACCGTGGAAGTAGGCGAGCACCAGCGCGCTGGGTATCAACAGGGCCCAGGCCAGCATGGCGAAGTCGGTGAGGTGCGGCGAGAGGACGTATCTGGTCACCAGGAACTCGGTGAACTCGAGCACCGCCCAGCCGGCCGCGAGGTAGACGCCGAGGATCTGGGGTACGCGCCGTCGAAGAAGATCTCTGAGGATACCCGAAGTCATCGACTCTGGCTCCTCTATGGAGTAATCTCAGCCGAGGTCGACTCGGTGTTCGACGGCCCTTTCACTCTCAAGCGGTGAAGCGATCTTGGGATAGAACTGCTCAGCGGGGCGAACCTCCGGAGCACGTCCCCCAGACCCCTGTTTCCGTTCGTGATTATAGAGATCGCTGCTCCTATACGACGATCGCCGAACGCCACAACGCAAAAACCTCCGCCGTGGCCGAGACACTCGCGCGTGTTCCACCATCCGTAAGGGCGAGGACCCAGCCATCCAAGCAGAAAGCCCCTCCTGAGGACCACATACGAACGGAGCACCCGATCAAATCCAGCGACGCTTTGTCTGAGATAGCGCTCCAGCGTGTCTGACCCAATGAGGCGAACACCGTCGGCTGTGGTTCCTGCCGCCAAGAGCGTTCTGTAGAACTTCGCCAAAGCCGAGGCCGTGGTTGTCATGGACGCACCCGGGACCAGGCTCGTCAGCGTCGACTGGGCGTTGGATATCTCCTCCAACCTAGGTGCCAAGTCTTCGCCCGCAAGCCGAAAGCGTTTCGGCCCGAGCCAATTCGAGGCTATGGCGGTACTCGTCATGCCCAGCCCTTGCTTGTCGGCGGGTTGCGTAGCATAGTGGCAGACACCCCAGTCACAAGGACAACTGGAGGGATCAAGATGAAAGCGCGATCGGTGCTGCTCGCTGTCCTCTCGCTTGCTCTCGTGACCCTGGCCTGCCAGCCGCCGGCGGCTGAAATGGCCCAGCTGTCCGATGAGGATAAGGCAGCGATCCAAAACCTCGTTGATGAGCTGGTTCAGGCCGAGTTGGCCAGCGACTGGGAAGCGGTGTTCAGCATGTACACCGAGGACTACGTGGACATGCCACCGAACCAGCCCGCCCGGGAGGGGCTGGCTGCGGTCCGCGAGTGGGTTCAATCCGAGGACTTCACCGTCTCGGAGCTGACGGCGACGGTGGCGGACATCGAGGGCCGCAGCGACCTGGCCTACGTGCGGGGTACGTACAGCGAGACCTTCACGGTGGGAGAGGGTGAGCCGATTGGGGACCAGCGCAGGTTCGTCTTGATCCTCAAGAAGGAGGCGGACGGTTCCTGGCGCATCGCGATCGGCATCTCGAACTCGGATCTGCCCCTTCCCGAGTAGGGCGCTGAGACGTAGCAGCCGAATCGGCGGCTCTGTCGGCACGGGCTTGCTTGCCCATTCAAGCAGTTTCCGCCAGGAAGTCTGAGACGGCGGGCCAGATCCCGTTTGCGCAGACTCAGCAGTAAACGGATACCAGGAGATCATCCGTGAAGAGGCGCGAGGCCAAAACGGTCGGAAAGGCGCTCAGACAGCTGAAGGGGTGGCAAGACCGCCTCGACCGGTTCTATGCGCTAAGGGAAATCGTACATACGCTTGGTCTACTTGCAGCAGCGACTGACAGCATGAGGACGAGTAGCGTGCCGTGCAGGGCGACGATTGCCCACATGACATGGCGTGCAGCTCGTGAGCTCCGGTACTCCTCGGGCACGAGGCTGCCGAAGATTGACGCCTCACCGTTCATGAATGCTCCCAGAGTCGGTCACTAAGATGAAGGCCCAGCTGGCGGTGAGCAATCTCCGGCCTGCACCTTGGCTATGAAGCGCCCCGTCAGCGCCCTCGATTCTATAGAGGAGGGTTTATGAGCCGTCGGGCCGCAAACCACCTCCCCTCTAGAACCAGAGTGCTAGCCGGCAGCATCGTATCTTCTTTCTGGTCGTACGCATATTGGAGGAGGATCTCCTCGACCGTGGAGTTGTAGAGGTACGCCTTGACCTGCGGTTGGCCTCGCGTGAAACCATACGTCCCTGTCACCGGGATGAAACTCAGACTAGGACGCATATTGCAGACATCGCGCAGACGTGCGGTGGTCAGCTACTCGTACTTCTCCAGCAGGGTCTGGAAGCGTGGATGGTCCCGCACGGGCTCTATCACCGGGTCAAGTAGGATGGACTTGATGGACTGGGGCGCGGGCACCGACAGGTACCGTTCAAACTGCTCGACGGCAGCATCAACCTCGCCGAACCAGACGTATATGGTGGCGAGGTTCCGCACGTAGTCTGGGCCGGCCATCGCGTCTTCGGAGATCGGCATCAGCTCCACCGCCTGTTGTGCATCTCGGACGGCCTCGTCCCTATTACCGAGAACGGCGTGCGTTAAGCTCAGAGCCATGTGCACCCGGGGGTCGTCAGGCCGCTCGCGAAGCCGCGCCTCCAGGTCGCGGCGCGCCGAGTCAGCGGCTGCCTGGGCCCGGGCGGTCTCCCCCATCGCGGCGTGGCACAGCCCCGTATAGAGCGTCCTCGGGGCAGAGCCCCCTGACCCAGAGCCCCCTGGCCCTGGCCACTCGAAATACTCGAGCTCGCTATGCGATAGGACTTCGAGCGCCGCCGCGTAGTCCCGGTCGAAGTACTCCACGTACATGCGCAGCGCTGTGACCAGCCCCCAGGGGTCGAAGCCAGGAGGGATGCCATCGACGAGCGTTCGCAACGGTCCAGTGTCTCCCCTACTCCAGAGCGGTACCATGGCCTTGACCAGTGCCACCTCGACAAAATCGGGCTGCAGCGCGAGAGCCCTGTCGAAGTAGGTCTCGGCCTCCTCGTAGCGGCGGAGTGAGTTGTGCGTCACCCCAAGCATGAACAGCAGGTTGGGCTCTCTCGGGCTCAGCGCCAACGCCTGCTCCTGGCTGGCCAACGCCTCGTCCCACTTGCCCTGGCGCTTCAGAATCAACCCCCGCACCCACAGCACCCGCGTCGATCCCGGTAGACCCCGCTCCGCGATCGCAAGCTCCTGCAACGCCCGGTCATAATCGCGAACCGAGTGATAGTAGTAGCCCAGGGCAATGTGCCCACTGGGCAGGCCGGGGTCGATCTGGAGCGCCCGGTCTGCCGCTTCCCGGGCCTGCCTCAGGCGCTCCTCGGATCGATCAAGTGCGTACTCGTAAGCGTTCGTGTGAAGAATTGACAGCCTCGCATAAGCCAGGGCGAAGCGAGGATCGAGCTCCGCAGCCTGCTCCAACATCCGCTGTGCATTTCGGTAGTTTTCCTGGCGGACCCCCGGCCGCCCCAGGTACTCGATCCCGCGGAGGTAGTAATCGTACGCCTCGAGATCATCGGTGGGCTGTCCAGCTATGGATGTTCCCTCTTCCGACGACAACTCGGCCTCGAGAGCGATGGCAATGCGTTCGGCTATGTCGGCCTGAACCGCGAAGATGTCGCTCAATTCCTGCTCGTAGTTCTCCGCCCAAAGGTGCACGTCGCGATCGGCGTCGATCAACTGAGTCGTGATCCGCACACGATCACCGGCGCGACGTACAGTCCCTTCAAGGACATTAGTTACGCCAAGTTCATCCGCGATCTCGCGGAGGTTGCCCCTCTGCCCCCTATACTCCATGACCGATGTGCGCGATATGACCTTCAGGGACGCAATCTTTCCAAGCTGGCTGATGATCTCGTCGTGAATGCCGTCAGCGAAATAGGCGTCGTCAGGATCGGGACTGAGGTTCTCGAAGGGCAGCACGGCGATCGACTTGCGCTCGACCTTAGAAGCCGGGCCTCGATCTCCCAGCAGTAACCAAGCAGTCGTCACAACGCCCCATGCGGCGAGCGCGACCACAAAGCTCGCTACCGCGTTGCGCCTAGTCAGGAAGCGATGACGGCGTCGTGCTTCGAGACGGGCAGCGACGGTTTCAACTTCGACTCTGGCTGCTTCGGCTTCCGTCAGAGGAGTCGGCTCTGCCGGTGCTACCGTCGGCGGAGATACCTCGTGGACAAACGCCGTGGCCAAGACCACGGGCAGTCCGATCAGGAAAAGGATGATCGCCAGCACGGGGAGCCACTCGGGAAGGGCCAGCCGGTCAGTGATGGTGTCGATGATCTCGTAGCAGACCCACGCGCCGCCGACGTAGATCAGCAGCACCTGCCACAAGGAGCGGTGGCGGATCTCGACGATCAGCTGCTTGAGACGCGACATAGCTGCCACCTGCGGCCCGAGGTGTGTGCGATTACGGGCACCCGGTTCTGCTTGAAAGATGCGGCGTCAGCCGGGCGGCAGCAATCTCCGCGTGGATGTTCCGAGGTGTGCGAGTGTGCGAGCGAGTCTGGCCTGGTTAGGGTGACGAAACGGGTTATTGCTGATACCGCAGGATGACGAACAAGTGCTTCTCCCGTATATCATTCCCGTGAAGAACGGGGTGGCGGCGCAGCGCTATTAAGTCCCTTGCGGCTGTCAAATCCGCCAGCCCGGCGCCGGCCGCGTGTACGGCAAATAGTCTGCTTGTTACTGCAATCTCGACGGTCTGTGGAAGAAACCAGTTCACGGGACCGTTGTGACTCGCCCGTCTGGGTGTCGGAACTGCATATGGGAACCACGCTGCCGAACCTCGTCAAAACCTAGACGTTTCAGAATTGCGACTACCTCGCGCCGCTTGAGAACCGGTGGCCTTGCCATCATCCGGCAACTGAAACTGACTGAATCCCGACGAACTCAGCCTCAAGCGACGGCTCACCGTCCTCCAAGAGCATCGCAATGACCTCCCGAAGATTCTCGTTGAGCTCATCCAGCGTTTCCCCTTGACTGTGAGCCCCGGGGAATCCAGGAACGTAGCCCACATACAGGCCGGTGTCCGGGTCGCGTTCCACAACTGCGGTGTAGGTTCGCATAGGCTCCTCCTTTGCGCTACAAACAATATCCCAACACCCAACCCGGGACGAGCGGCCATGCGTAATATGTGCGGAAGGCGCTAACTACAGTTTCAGCTAAATCCGCACACGCCTTGTCGGGAACAGCCGTCCCTGGTCTATCGCTGCAGCACCAATACCCTCACACCCGACGGGCGCTGCGCATCGTGGTAGATCCTGTGCGTCGCCTTCCGAAAGTCCTCCTCGTCGGCCTCGTAGATGTTCACGAAGGTCTGCGGATTGCGGTCGACGAGCGGGAACCACGAGTTCTGCACCTGGACCATGATGCGGTGTCCCGGCTTGAAGGTGTGGGCCACGTCCGGCAGCTCGAAGCGAACCGACGTCACCTGCCACGGCACGAACGGTGCCGGCGTCTCGAAGCTGTTGCGGAAACGACCGCGTAATACTTCGCCCCGCACCAGCATCTGGTAGCCGGCCATCGGAACGGACTTCTCATTGGTCGGGTAGTCGCGCAGCGAATCGGGAAACACATCAATCAGCTTGACCACGTAGTCTGCATCGGTGCCCGTCGTGCTGACGAACAGGTCGGCAACGATCGGGCCGGTCAACGTCACGGCCTCCGTGAGCACGTCGGATTCGTAGACCATGACGTCGGGCCGCCGGGCCGCGAACCGCTGGTCATCGGTCATGTACTCCTGTGTACGCCGCAGGTGGACGTCTTCCGTATAGGGAACCGGTCTCATCGGATCGGCCACGTACTCGTCGTAGCTCTCGGCGGACGTCGGCGGCGTAAACGAGAGCCGGCCGTCCTGATGCAAATAGAGCTGCCTCTCCCGCACGTTAGGTGGGGGCCACGCGTCGAATCGAAGCCACTGTCCGGCACCCGTGTCGTACACCGTCGCCTCGGCCAGATCCATCGTCCCCTCACCCTTGAGATAGTAGGTCAGGAACTGCCGCTCCACCTCTTTGTAGAACTCGGACGTGGCGGTGCCCCAGTGCACGTTCCCGAGGTGATCGCCCTCATCGAACGCCCACTGGCCATGGGACCAGGGACCCATCAGCAGGCGGTTCTCGATCGTGGGCGGGTTCTGGGTCTCGACGGCCTCGTACGTGTTGAGCGGCCCCCACAGGTCCTCGGCGTCGAACCAGCCTCCGACGACCAGCACCGCCGGCTCGATGTTCTCCAGATGCGGGCGCGGGTCGCGAGCCTTCCAGAAGCCGTCGTAGTTCGGGTGGCTCATGAGCTCCCGCCAAAACGCGATGCTGTCTCCGAAGAACTGTGTCTCGACGTTCTTGATGGGACCGAGCTCGAGGAAGAACTCGTAGTTGTCCTGATTGGGCCATTGAAAGGACGGCGAACCCTGGCGTGTCGGTTCGGGCCTCGGCCGCCCGAACGACGAATAGAACGAGAAGGCGTCCAGCAGGAAGAAAGCGCCGTTGTGGTGAAAGTCGTCGCCGATGAACCAGTTGGTTACCGGTGCCTGAGGCGAAACGGCCTTCAGTGCGGGATGGGCGTCGGGAAGCGACATCGTCGCGTAGAACCCGGGATACGAGACACCCATGATCCCGACTCGCCCGTTGTTGTAAGGGACGTTCTCGACCAGCCAATCGATAGTGTCCCAGGTATCGCTGCTCTCATCGATGTCCTTCTCGCTTCTCTTATCGGGATTGTGCGGCCTCACGTCCATGAACTCGCCCTCACTCATGTAACGTCCCCGCACATCCTGGAATGCCAGGATGTATCCCTCCTCGACGAGATCGCCGCTGAATATGAGAGCCGGGCTGTAACTATCTTCGCCGCGCGGCTCTGAGTTGTACGGAGTGCGTCGGAGCAAGATCGGATACGTCTGGCTCGTGTCTTTCGGCACGTAGAAGGACGTGAACAACCGCACGCCGTCCCGCATGGTGATGTAGACCTCATGCTTGGCCAGACGCTCTCTCAACCACTCGGGGCTTCCGCGCGGGGCCGCCGGCATGGTGCGCCCGAAGTTCAGCGGGAACTGCTGGTCGCCCTGGCTGAATGTACCGGCGATCGTCGTGAATCCGGGATCCACACGGCCCTCGTATACCACGCTCGCGGCGTTGACGCGGAAGACGAGCTGGCCATCCTCGATGAGGATCTCGTCCAGTGGGATACCAGTAACACCCTGGTCGGGACTATCGAGCGTGGCGGAGTATCCGTCCTCCGCCTGCTGGATGTGGAGCACGATGCGCAATCCCGCTGCACCGATATCCAGCGTGCCAAACCAGTCGCCCGTGACGTCCTGCTGGGCAACTGCGCGGGACGGAACCAGCGCGCACGAGAGAAACACCCCCACGACGAGCAACTTCAGGCTTGGGTTGACTCTGCGTCTCATCTGACTGACCCTCCTGTGAAGTTGATCCTGAGAACAGCTTTCGCCTCGGCAGGGAATGCACCGCCACCTAGGCAAGATCAGCGCGCCGTGGCGCTCGGCGGGCAACGTGGATCCCTGTTTGGAGTCTGGCGCACTGAGCATGGCTATCGGGTTCCTATACGAGGGGGGCGGGGATTCCGGTTTCAAGGAAGAGCGCCGGAGTGATCCGGCCTGACAGGGAGCGCAGGTCTCAAGCAGCAGGCCGTAGACCTCGCTGCGGGAGTCCAGACCCCCCAGGCCACGATCAGTCAGTCCGCTGGCCGGGAACTCGCACAGAGTGGGCACGCCTTGCAGGAACCTGGAAACGCCATTCACTCAGGCAACAAGACGTGAGGCGCCAGGTACCGGCGCCTCATGTCATATGCTAACCTCTTGGCTCAGCCCGCGCTCAGACTGGGCTGGTGAACCATATGCTGGGCTCGCCGGCCACGCCGGCTGAGGACATCACTTCGCGCAAGCGCGCGGACTCTACGAATCCACGGGCCGACTGCAGCGTCTTAAAGTCATGCCACACCGTCACGTCGTTCGGGTCGTCCGCGGACGTAAAGACCGCGTCACCTACCACGCCCATGCCTTTCCGCTCGGCGTCGAACGCGTCATAGGCCCGCTTCCATTTGGCGAAGTCAGCTACTGGATGACGGACAAACAGGCGAATCATTGCGACCTCCTGAGATGGTGTCGTGAGTTCGGCTAA
>CANPVY010000226.1 GCA_947581845.1 uncultured bacterium
CTCCAGATCGTAGTTCGTGGAGAGCTGGCTCACGTGACAGCCGTAGCACGACGTGTTGAACGTCAGCGGTCGCTCCCTCCAATCGAGCGCCTCGTCTTCCACGTCGTGAAAATGCCGCACCATGCTAGCCGTGATGTCGTACCACTGCTGCTCGCGCACGTCGAACCCCAAAGGCAGGACCTGAAGACGTCCCCGTCCCAGCGGCGTCAGGAAGAAGTAGACGTTCTTGCCACCCAAGACGTGCTCGATCGCATACCGGTGTGTCCCCTCGGGTCCGCTCTCCCGCACCCAGCCTGTTCCGCCCTCGATCTCGACCCGATAGCGGTAATCGCCGATCACGACCTCGTCCCGCTGCGCCGCGAGCTGAGTCCCGGCGAACTCCGCGCTGAACGGCTGCATCGCCAGCCCGTGGTGCGAGGGAGCCCAGAGCTGGTAGAAGCGCTCGTGGCATTCCCGGCAGCTGGCCGCTCCGGAATACTCCGGAGCCGGCGAGCTCTCTCGGCCCAGCCGCCAAACCGCGATCGTGATCACGGCGATAAGCAGGATCGCCACAGCGCCGAGGAGTGCTCGCAGTTGCTTGTAACGCGGTATCTTCATCGTTCAACCCGATCCGTCATTGGAGCCAACGCGGGCAACACCGACAGACTCTAAACTGGCGACTGTCCGGGCGACCAGCCAACCCCCACCTGACATTCGGCGACGGGTACGCTGAAATGCGCCGCAGGCCGGCTACTGCTTTGGCGGAGAGCCACACATCGACGCTATCTTAGTTGATGATACCACACACAGGACCCGACAACGATCCTGAAGATCCCACTTCGCGGGGGTGCAACGTGCTGCTGTTCGTCGTTCTCAGCGAGACCGAAGGAAGCCATGCGGTAGCGGTATTCAGCACACGCGCACGTGCGCTGACCTTCATCGAGGAGCGTGCCGTACAGAACCCGCGAGTCGATGAGGTATCACTTCCAGACGAGTACGAGTACCCCGCAGAAGTCTACGGCGCTCAGGGCGGGCCTGACGCATCGCAGTTCGTCGCACTCTTCATTGATCGGGCGGAAGCCGAGGCCGCAGCCGGCGCTGGCGGACATGTGAAGACATTTCGGCCGGACCGGAAGCACGTCGAGGACATGCATTAGCGTGTTGAGTGACTGCCGCCGAGCGTGTCGTCGAGCCCCACTCGCGACCGGGCTCAACGGCGGCCATCAGTATTCGAAGAAGTTCACCTCGGGCCTCTTACGGATCAGACCGGCCCGATAACCGCACTGCAGGAACTCCTTGACAGCCTCACGGCCGTCGTCACCCGGGTCCAGCGCGCGCTGGCTGAGGGACGCCCTGACGAACGCCGGCGCTTCACCCAGTGGATCAGCGGCCGAGGGAAAGAGATGTGCGAGCGCTTCAGCGCGATGGCTCAGCGCGTACTCGATGCTGCTTTTCAGATGTTCACAAATCCGCATCGTCAGCTCGCCGCCCAGCCCCCGCCAGGCGACGTAGCCGCCCAGAGGTAGCGGTAGACCCGTGCGCTGCCGCCACCACTCGCCCAAGTCGAGCACCAGGTGCAGATCAGCCGGCGCAGTCGAGTACCGTACCTCGGGCACCAACACGCCCGCGTCCGCGAAACCATCCCGCACATAGCTCACGACCTCGTCGAAGCGCACGAACCGCACGGTCACGTCCGACTCGAACAGCCGGAGCGCCAGATGCTCCGAGGTGAACCTGCCCGGCAGCGCGACGACGCGACCGGCGAGATCGGAGGGATCCAGCGGCTCATACGCTACCACGCTTGGCCCGCTGGGCTCCCCCATCTTGATGCCGCCGGGCAGCAACACATAGTCCTCCCAGGCGCGGCCGTAGGCGTGGATCGACATCGCAGACACATCCAGGTCGCCCGCCAACACTCGGACGTTGAGCGTCTCGACATCGCTCAGCTCATGCTCGTAGTCGAGATCGCCCGTGTCGAGCTTGCCGGTCGCCAAAGCGAATAACAGGGCTCCGTCAACCGTGCCGGGGCTGTGCCCGAGTAGCAGCTTTCGGCCCATCGACGCAGCGCGCGAAACGGCGCGATGGTGGCTACGCTCAATACCCCTGGTCGCCCAGGCGGCGGGCCCCGGACGCCGCTGCACTCTCCAGCGACTTTTTGAGCGCGTTGAAGATGAGCGGGTAGGTCGCGATCGCCTGCCCCCGGTACTGCGGCCGGAAGCCGAACAGGATCACCCGGCCGCGCCCGTGCCTCACCACCGCCAGGGCGCCGTGCCCGCCCAGGTGCTCGCCGCCGCTGATCCAGCCGCTGAGCAGCAGCTCATCCTCGCCGAAGCGCCCGACGATCTCGACCCGATCTCCGGCATCGGCCTCCGGCTCGAAGGCGGGACCCCGCTCGAACCAGGCGACGGTACGCCTCGGCACACCCTCCGTCAGCCAGTGGTCCGGCTCCAGCTCCAGCCTGAGGATCGAGCCAGGCACGTAGAACTCGGAGCGGTCGAGCCCAGCCACCACGTCCTCGACCGGGAGTTCGAATTGTTCGATGGGTAGCTGCGTACCATCGTTGAAGGCGATGAGCGTGCCGCCGGCGCGCACGAACTGCTCCAGCGCCGCCACGCCAGCTTCACCCAGACCGCCCACATACTGCGGCGGCATCGTCCCTCTTCCGTGCCCCTCGACCATCCGCTCCGCCGAGAAGTCGGGCAGCAGGATCGCGTCGAAGCGAGCACGCAGATTCCCCGCACGCGCATCCGCATCGCGAAGTTGCTCGTAACGGATCCCGTACTCATCGAACACCCAGCGGGTCCAGCCCGCGTCCATCGACGGGACCCACGGCTCGTAGATCCCCACCCGTGGCTGCCGCCGCCGGTTGGTAAGGCCGGGCACCTCCTTCTTATGGGACGGCGCCGGGATGGGGTCCGACAGTTCCACCGCAGGCAAGTCGTGCACCGCTACAACTGCCACGCCCATCAGCAGCGGCAAGGTGTGCGCGGTCGCATCATATGGTGTGCGCAAGGGGCCACCGGGATACTCGCGAAGCTCGGGATACCTCTGCACCTCCAGCAGTGTCTTGGCGAACCCGGAGTACGGCTGCGCCATCGGAACCACGTAGGTGCCTGCCGCGTACCGGCGACCGCCCAGCACGAAGTCGGCCTGCGCACGCCGGACCTCCACATCTCCCGTCACCAGAATCCGCAGCAGGTCCGCCAGCCCGTCAGGGTTCTGACCCGCCGCCGGGATGATGAACGCGCGTGGCCAACCTTCGCCGCCGCCGATCGCGCGCAACCCGATCTGATAGAAGTTCGAGAGCCAGCGCTCCCGGTAGTGCGCCGCCTGCTTGAGCAGCGCGAAGGCACCCGCCTCCATGTAGTCCACGATGTCGGACAGTCGCCACTCACCACCCGGCCAGGGCTCGGGAAATCGCCATGACCGCTCGCGCACATCGACTCCCCGACCCCCCGTCAGCGAATCGAAGGGCACCGTGATCGGCGTCGCCAGCCGGGCGCTCGCCGTCTCCGTGAGGACGCGCACACCGCCATGGTAGTGCTGGTAAGCGCGTGCCGGCGTCCAGGCATCGAAGATCGCGTTCACCACGATCCCCGTCTTCCCCTGCCCGTACATCTCCCACGCCATCGCCGTACCCAAGGCGTTGACCCCAGCTATGAGCAGCGGATCCACGTTGGGCTCGACCGGATCCGTCCAGGGCGGTACGAAGAAGCGCGGTCCCTGCGAGCCCATCTGATGGATGTCGTGCACGATCTGCGGGTGCCAGACGTTGTGCAGCTTCGTAATCGCCAGCCGCGTCTCCTTCTGGGTGAACGCGTACCAGTCGCGATTGTCATCGTGTCCCACGTAGTGGTGATACAGGAATGGCGGACTCGCGCCCTCCCACGGCTGACCCAATGTGCTCTCATACCAGT
>CANPVY010000227.1 GCA_947581845.1 uncultured bacterium
GAGGGTGTCGAGAGTTCTGCGCAGTACGTGCGCGACCATTACGTCAAACGCGAGTATCGTATCCCCATGCGGGACGGGGTGCGTCTCTTCACTGCGGTCTACATGCCCAGGGACACGTCCCAGGCGTATCCCATGCTCATGCGCAGGACTCCGTACAGCGTGCGGCCTTATGGTGAGGGTTACTATGCGGATCCGCTGGGGCCCAACGAGTCTTTCACACGTGAGGGCTACATCTTCGTCTATCAGGACGTGCGCGGGCGGTTCATGTCGGAGGGTGAATTCGTCAACATGACGCCGCACGTGAGCGAGAAGGTGTCGGATCGTGACATCGATGAGAGCTCCGATACCTACGACACGATCGAGTGGCTGCTGCAGAACATCCCGAACAACAACGGGAAGGTGGGGATGTGGGGGATCTCCTATCCCGGCTTCTATGCGGCGGCCAGCATGATCGACGCGCACCCGGCGCTGGCGGCGGTGTCACCGCAGGCCCCGATCGCCGACTGGTGGTACGACGACTTCCACCACCACGGCGCTTTCTTCCTCCCGCACAGCTTTCGCTTCTTCGCGGTGTTCGGGCAGCCGCGGCCGGGGCCAACCACGCAGTGGGGCGAGCCGTTCGAGTTCGGGACGCGGGACGGCTACCAGTTCTACATGGATCTGGGTCCGCTGCAGAACGTGGAGGACCGTTACTTCAAAGGGCGGATCGAGTTTTGGACGGAAGCGACGCAGCATCCCAACTACGACGAGTTCTGGCAGTCACGCAACATCCTGCCGCACCTGAAGAACGTGGCGCCAGCGGTGATGACGGTGGGCGGCTGGTTCGACGCCGAGGATCTGTACGGACCGTTGCAGATCTATCGGTCGGTCGAGGAAATGAACCCCGGGGTGTTCAACACCCTGGTCATGGGGCCCTGGCCTCACGGCGGTTGGGCGCGCAGCGCCGGGGACGGTCTCGGCAACGTGCGCTTCGGTGCGCAGACCGCGGTTTTCTACCGTGAGAATATCGAGCTGCCCTTCTTCGAATATTTCCTGAAGGGGAAGGGCGAGCCGGATCTTCCGGAGGCCTACGTGTTCGAGACGGGGTCGAACCGCTGGCGCACGTTCGAGGACTGGCCTCCGGCCGGGCTCGAGAGTGGCAGCCTCTACCTGCAAGAGGATTGGGGGCTCGCGTTCACCGCTGCGCGGAATGGCCGCGAGGTGTGGGACGAATACGTGAGCGACCCGGCGAAGCCGGTTCCGTTCACCCAGGACATCGCGATTGGAATGACACGGGAGTACATGACCGACGACCAGCGATTCGCGGCGCGGCGACCCGATGTCCTCGCCTATCGGACAGAGGTCCTGGAAGAGGACGTCACGTTAGCAGGACCAATCCTGGCCGACCTCTGGGTCTCGACCTCAGGCAGCGATTCGGACTGGATCATCAAGCTCATCGACGTGTTCCCTGAGGACACTCCGGACCAGGCGGGATTGCGGCCTGGCATGCATATGGGCGGTTACCAGATGATGGTACGTAGCGAGGTGCTCCGCGGTCGTTTCCGCAACAGCTATGAGCATCCCGAGCCCTTCGTTCCCAACCAGCCGACCCACGTGGCGTTCGAGCTGCAGGACATAATGCACACGTTCCGAGCGGGGCACCGTATCATGGTGCAGATCCAGAGCAGCTGGTTCCCGCTGGTGGACCGCAACCCCCAGAAGTACGTGGACAACATCTTCGAAGCGGAGGAAGACGACTTCATCAGAGCGACGCAACGGGTCTATCGGTCGAGCGAGCATCCGTCGCAGCTGCGCGTCGGCGTGCTGTCTGCTTCAGCTAACTGAGGTGTTGCCGCGAGGGCTAGGTGTTCGTGAGGGTGGGTGTGTCGGGCTGGTCGTTATCAGTAGGTGGCACACACCGCCCTCGACAGATCTGCCGGTGACGCGGCCGCTGCGCTCGAACAGCCCGACCATTCGGGTATTCTCGGCGAAGACGTGGGCTTCGAACTCCTCGATGCCCTGGCCACGCGCGATGTGCGTGAGATTCTCGAACAGCAGCTTCCCAATTCCACGCCCTTGCTCGGCATCCTCGACCGTGAGCGCCACCTCCGCGCGGGTCTCCAGCCCGCCGGATGGGATCGCGTAGCGGCCGACGCCGACGATGCGCTCTGTCCCAGCATGGGCGAGCACGGCGACAATGGCGACCTGGCGGCGGAAATCGAGTTCGGTCAGGTAGGTTAGCTCTTCACGAGTCAGGCGTCGCTTGGCGCCGAGGAAGCGATAGTAGATGGTCTCGGGGCTGAGGCGGAAGAACAGTTCCGACAGACGTTCCTTGTCGTCCGGCCAAATCGCCCGGATATGGATGGTACTGCCGTCGCGAAGGCGCTCCTGCACCGAGAAACTGCGTGCGTCCATAGGCGATGCTTGTCTGTCGTTGTCGGCGTAGTCAACGACCCATCCGCTTGCAGAAATCGCGCCAGGGCAGCACAGTTCAGGCGCGGCGTTCGCGACGGACGTCCGCGCAATCGGTCTCCTTGGAGGGAGGGCAGGCAGGATGCGGCGACTCGAGCGTGTGCTGGCAGCGACGGACGGCAGCGAGCACGGGGCGTGGGCGGTGGCGACGGGAGCGGCCCTGGCACGGCGTGCGGACGCGGGCTTTGAGGTCGTGAGCGTCGCCGAGGTGCTCTTGCTACCGAGAGCCTATGAGCTTGAGCGGGGCGCGGGTGTGCTCCACGAGGATCAGTTGCTCGCCGCCACGCGCCAGAAGGCGGAGGCGCAGGCCCGTGAGGCGGGTGCGCCAGAGGCGCCCGTTCATGTCAGCGGCGGCCTGGCCGCGCCTGTCGTGACGGACACGGCGCGGAAGCTGGCTGCCGACCTCATCGTCGTGGGCGCACACCCGCAGCCGGCCGTCGCCCGCTTTCTGGTCGGCTCGACGGCCGAGCGAGTGATGCGTTTAGCGCACTGTCCGGTGCTGGTCGCAACTGAGCGGAGAAGCGAGCCTTTTCGTCGTATCCTGGCGGCGGTCGACCTGTCCCCCCGTTCGCGCGCGACACTGGAGACTGCCGCGAGTATCGCGGAGGTTGACGACGCGGAGATCCTAGCACTCCACGTGCACGAGCCGTTGCCGCCGATGCTGGCGGAGGCTGCGCTGTTCGGCGAGCAGGAGCTCGTCGAACTGAGGCGAGGCGAGTTCGAGAGGTTGATCGCGGAGACGACACCACCCTCGGGGATGGAGTCCCGCGAACGTGAGGGGCACGCGGGTGAAGAGATCTTGGAGGAAGCGGAGGAGTGGGATGCCGACCTGATCGTGGTCGGCACGCACGGCCACGGGTTCTTCAACCAACTGCTGCTGGGCAGCACATCACTGTACGTGTTGCGGCATGGGCAACGGGCCACGATGGTGGTGCCGCAGGCGGAAGGTGCTTGAGCCTACGGAGTGCTCGGCCGTCAGCGTGCGAATTGGAGCGGAGGAATGAAGGTCAGCACTATTGAGGAAATGCGGGCGCTGGACCGTCGTGCCATGACCGAGCACGCGGTACCTGACTACATCCTGATGGAGAACGCGGGCCAGGCAGTCTTCTTCGTGATGGTCAGGGAATTCGGTGTGCGCGGACGGCGTTTTGTGGTGCTGAGTGGTGCGGGCAACAACGGCGGCGACGGTTTCGTGGTGGCGCGAAAGCTCCACTCGACCGGTGGGCAGGTCCAGATATTCGTGATGGGCGACCCGGCGGGCTACCGCGACGCGGCGCTGCTCAACTTCGAGATGGCGACGAAGTGTGGTGCCGCGATCTTCGTCCAGCCGAAGACCGAGAAGATCAAGCAGGCGATCGCTGAGTGCGACGCCGTTGTCGATGGCCTGTTTGGGACCGGCATCACCCGCGAGGTCGGTGGGCCGTTCCGGGAAGTGATCGAAGCGGTCAATCGTTCGGGGAAGCCAGTGTTCAGCATCGATATCCCTTCCGGGGTCGATGGCAACTCGGGAGCGGTGCGCGGGTTGGCGATCCGGGCCACCGCAACGGTCACCTTTGGCCTGCCGAAACGCGGAAACTTGCTGTACCCGGGCGCTGAGCTCTGCGGCCGGCTGTTCGTGACCCACATTTCCTTCCCGCCCCAGCTTCAGGAGAGCGATGAGATTGCGGTGTACGTGAATCAACCTGCGCCGCTGCCACCGCGCCGCATAGACGGGCACAAGGGTAGCTTCGGCGATGTGCTGTTCATCGCCGGGGCTCGGAACTACTTCGGCGCCCCGGCGTTCTCGGCGCTCTCCCTGCTCAAGGCCGGCGGCGGCTATTCGCGGCTTGCCGCACCGCGCTCGGTCACGCCGTATGTGGCCAGCCTGGCCAGCGAGATCGTATTCGCACCGCAGCAGGAAACCGAGGTCGGTAGTCTGGCGCTGAGCGCGGAGACGGAATTGCTCGAGATGGCCGGG